>NZ_JBZSYN010000163.1:0-14758 GCF_058622915.1 Thermohalobaculum sp.
CCAGCCCATGCCGGTAGCCGTCTCCGGTCAGTAAGCCATAGAACATCAGTTCATCGGTCGAGTCGATCGCGCCTTTCTCGACGCGCTCGTTGACGATGGAGCGCAGGGTGGCCTTCTTGACGTTCGGGATCACGACCGTCTGCATAGCGCCTTCACGGGCTTTGAGGCCGAGAACGATGGTCTTGCCCTCGGCGCCGCGGCCACGCTTACCGGGGCGCTTGCCGCCGATGTAGGCTTCGTCAGCCTCAACATGCCCGGCCAGCATCCCCTGAATGTCGCCGCGCTCCATCAGTTCGCGGATCTTGTGGCCCATCCGCCAAGCCGTCTTGTAGGTCACGCCGAGCTGGCGCTGGAGTTCCTTGCCGGAGACGCCGTGGCGCGTGGTGACGAACAGATAGATCGCGTAGAACCACAGTTGCAGCGGCGTCCGCGTATCCTCGAACACGGTCCCAGCAGTCGGATAGAGGTTATCCCCGCAATGAGCGCACGCCCAGGCCCGACGATTGGCAAGCCGATGGAAGGTTGCGTTCACACCGCAGGCGCGGCAGACATGCCGCTCGCCAAAGCGAACCTCGAAGATGTGCCGCAGGCAGGCTTCGTCGTCAGGGAAGCGCTGGAAGAACTCGCGGATCGTTTGCTTCGACATGGTGTGAACCTCCTACACCATGTAGATAGCAAATCCTCATACCTGTGTCAAGGGGATACACCCCTTAGAAATAGGCACGCTTATTATCATCATCATGCAAAAGGACGATCGCTTTTGGAGTTTGTAACTGAGACAAATTTGATGGAATTGGATAACGGCCAAGTTCGGTTTATCTGCGGGGACAAGACTGACCTATTTATAAACAGAACGCCGGTAGGCAATATAAGCGAAACTCATTTGAAGGCAGCAATCAAAAATATTAACAATTATTTTATATTTATTGGTACCGTTGAACAGTTCGGCCACTCGTTTGATATACTAAAACGTCGGCGCGGGTGGTTTGAAACTCGCGTTAAAAGACTCAATGTGGCAACAGACAATTATCAAGGCATTGAGATTAACGAAACGGTAAAGAAAGAAATAATGAAACGCAATCAGTATGATCGAATCCTATTCGAACACGTGAGCGATAGTATACGAAACGGGAAACACGTTTAGAGATCACATTTTTAAAATGTGCATCTGGCATTTCCTAGATAACCCTCTATCCGTCACAGCGTATCTGAGAAGGGGATTCAGAGGACGGCTCCTGCACGTTTCATTTCCGGCCGGCTTTTTGAACCAATGTTGGCGCCAATGCCCCGATTCTGCCGTCCGCGCCAATCGCAGGTTTTGGCTGCTTTTCCTAGGAGCAAATGTCAGAGGCAGGCCGGAACACGTGGCGAGACAACGCGCGGTCGTCCTCGCAGCCATCGAACGAGCAGCAACGAACCGGGAAAATGTGTTCGCAGAGCGCGGCGAGTCACCAAGCCGATAATCCAACAGGAGAAGCGCGTGAGCGAGGTTAATCCCAAATTAACCACGGATGCCCTCTGCTCGCTGCGAGAGCCCGGAGGGATCCCGTGATGACCGTTACCGCCCCTGTCGCCGCCGACCGGCCCGACCCCGCGCCGCTGCCCGAGGCCGAGCGGCTGGCGCGGCTGCGCCTTGCGCGCTCGGAGAATGTCGGCCCGCGCACCTATGCCCATCTGATGCGCCGCTTCGGCAATGCCGGCCGCGCGCTCGCGGCGCTGCCCACGCTCGCCGCGGCCGGCGGGCGCAACGGCTATGTGCCCTGCCCCGAGGCCGCGGCCGAGACGGAGCTGGCCGCCGCGGAGCGGGCCGGAGCGCGACTGGTCCTTCTCGGCGAGGCCGACTATCCGCCGCGCCTTGGCGAGATCGACCATCCGCCGCCGGCGCTTTGGGTGATCGGAGACCCGGCCCCGTTCCGTCGCCCCGCCGTGGCCATTGTCGGCGCGCGCAATGCCTCGGCGCTGGGCCTGCGCGCGGCGCGCAACCTGGCGCGCGGGCTGGGCGAGGCGGGCCACGTCGTGGTCTCGGGCCTCGCCCGCGGCATCGACGCCGCGGCGCACGAGGCCACGCTGGAGACCGGCACCGTCGCCGTGATGGCAGGCGGCGTCGACCGCGTCTACCCGCCCGAGAACGCAGCGCTGGCCGCCCGCATCGCGGAACGCGGCGCGGTGGTCTCCGAGTGTCCAATGGGCATGGAGGCGACCTCGCGCCATTTTCCGCGGCGCAACCGTATCGTCTCCGGCCTTGCGGACGGCGTGCTGGTGATCGAGGCAGCGGTCCGTTCGGGCAGCCTGATCACAGCGCGCTGCGCCTTGGACCAGGGGCGCGAGGTCATGGCCTGCCCCGGCGGCCCCGAGGACCCGCGCGCTGGTGGCTCGAACCAGCTGATCCGCGAGGGCGCGGCGCTGATCCGCACCGTCGACGACGTGCTCGAGGCGCTCGCCGCACCACGCACGCTGGAGCCCGCAGAACCGGGCCAGGACTTCCTGTTCGAGGACGGGTTCTTCGACGACGAGATCGCCGCGGCCGGTCTCGACGACGTCGATGATGGCGAGGCGGCGCTCGGCCATGACGGCGCGCTGACCGAGCAGATCATGCGCCTCGTCGGCCCCCGCCCGGTCGACCTCGACGAGCTCGCGCGCCTGTGCGGCGCCGCGCCCGCCGAGGTCTCGCTCGCCGTGCTCGAGCTCGATCTTGCGGGGCGCGTCGAGCTGTTGCCCGGCGGCGCGATCGCGCGGACCGCTCCGGACTGAGCGCCGCCGCCCCTTGTTGACAGGGGCGGGTCTTGCACCCATCTTCCGCCCCGCGTCCAACCGGCGCGGGGTGAGGAGGAGCTGCATGGCCGTCGTCGTCGTCGAGTCCCCGGCAAAGGCCAAGACGATCAACAGCTATCTCGGCACGGACTACACCGTGCTGGCCTCCTACGGCCATGTGCGCGACCTGCCGGCGAAGGACGGCTCGGTGAACCCCGACAGCGGCTTCGAGATGACCTGGGAGGTCGATCCCAAGGCCCAGCGTCACATTCGCGCGATCGCCGAGGCGCTGAAGCAGGACGACCGGCTGATCCTCGCCACCGACCCCGACCGCGAGGGCGAAGCGATCTCGTGGCACCTGGTCGAGGCGTTGCGGCGGCGTCGCGCTCTGAAGAAGGACACGCGCGTCGACCGCGTGGTGTTCAACGCCATCACCAAGAACGCGGTCGCGCAGGCGATGGAGAAGCCGCGGCAGATCGACATGCAGCTGGTCGAGGCCTATCTGGCGCGGCGCGCGCTCGACTACCTGGTGGGCTTCACCCTCTCGCCGGTCTTGTGGCGCAAGCTGCCGGGCGCCCGCTCGGCAGGCCGCGTGCAGTCGGTCGCGCTGCGGCTCATCGTCGAGCGCGAGATGGAGATCGAGGCCTTCCGTCCCCGCGAGTACTGGACCGTCAAGGCAGTCCTGACCACGCCCGGGGGCGAGGCATTCGAGGCCCGGCTGGTCGCGCTCGATGGCCAGAAGCTAGACCGCTTCGACCTCGCGGACGAGGCCGCCGCCCGCGACGCCGTCGCGCGCATCGCAGAAGCGGCGCTGAGCGCGCTGTCGGTCGAGGCGAAGCCGGTCACGCGCAACCCCTGGCCGCCCTTCATGACCTCGACGCTGCAGCAGGAGGCCTCGCGCAAGCTCGGGCTGGGGCCCGAGCAGACCATGCGCACGGCCCAGCGGCTCTATGAGGCCGGGCACATCACCTTTATGCGCACCGACGGGCTCGACATGGCGCCCGAGGCGGTGCACGCGGCGCGCGACGCCATCGGCGCGCGCTTCGGCGGGCGATACGTCCCCGAGAAGCCGCGCTTCTACAAGACCAAGGCAAAGAACGCGCAGGAGGCGCACGAGTGCATTCGCCCGACGCGGATGGAGGCCGGCCCCGGCGACCTGCATCTCGGTGCCGACGAGGCCCGGCTCTACGAGCTGATCTGGAAGCGCGCGCTGGCAAGCCAGATGGCCGCGGCGCGGTTCGAGCGGACCACCGTGGAGATCGGCGATGGCGCCGGACGCGTCGGCCTGCGCGCCACCGGGCAGGTCCCGGTCTTCGACGGCTTCCTGCGCGTCTACGAGGAGGGCCGCGACGATCGCACGGCCGACGACGACGAGGAGAGCCGCCGCCTGCCGCCGATCACCCAAGGCGCGGCGCTCGGCCAGCGCGAGGTGGTGCCCGAGCAGCACTTCACCCAGCCGCCGCCGCGCTACACCGAGGCGACGCTGGTCAAGGGTCTGGAGGAGCTGGGCATCGGCCGGCCCTCGACCTATGCCTCGATCATCGGCACCATCCAGGACCGCGGCTACGTGCGCAAGGAGAAGGGCCGCCTGCACCCGGAGGACAAGGGCCGCCTGGTCACGGCCTTCCTGGTCAACTTCTTCTCGCGCTACGTCTCCTACGACTTCACCGCGAACATGGAGGACCAGCTCGACGGGATCTCGGGCGGCCAGGTCGACTGGCGGCGCGTGCTCGGCGAGTTCTGGGAGGAGTTCTCGGCCGCGGTGGAGGAGACCTCGGGCCTGCGCATCGGCGAGGTGCTGGAGAAGATCGACGAGGCGCTGGGGCCGCATCTGTTCCCCGACCCGGGCGATGGCTCGAACCCGCGCGCCTGCCCGGACTGCGGGACCGGACGGCTGGGGCTGAGGACCTCGAAGAAGGGTGGGGCCTTCATCGGCTGCTCGAACTATCCCGAGTGCCGCTACACCCGGCCGCTGGCGGCCGACGCCAATGGCGGCGCCGAGACCCGCGTGCTCGGCGAGCACGAGGGCCAGCCGGTGACGCTGCGCTCGGGCCCCTTCGGGCCCTACGTGCAACTCGGCGAGCAGGCCGAGGGCACCGAGGAGAAGCCCAAGCGCGTCTCGGTCCCCAAGGGCATGGACATCGACCTCGGCAACGCCGTGGCGCTGCTCTCGCTGCCGCGCGAGATCGGCCGACACCCCGAGGACGCCGAGCCGGTCGAGGCCGGAGTGGGTCGCTACGGACCTTACGTGAAGCATGGCCGGATCTTCGCCAGCCTGACGCGCGGCGACGACGTGCTGACGATCGGGATGAACCGGGCGGTCGAGCTATTGGCCCAGAAGGCCGCGCGCAAGGGCGGCGCCCGGCCCGAGGCCAAGCCGCTGCGCGAGCTGGGCGAGCACCCCGACGGCGGTGCGCTCAACCTCATGCCCGGGCGCTATGGGCCTTACGTCAAGTGGAACGGCACCAACGCCACGCTGCCCAAGGGCACCGCCCCCGAGGCACTGACCCGCGAGCAGGCGATCGAGCTGGTCGAGGCCAAGCGCAAGAGCGGCAAGGGCAAGAAGCGCAAGAGCGGGACGAGGACGGCGAAGAGCGGGAAAGCGGCGAAAGGCTAGGCGCCGGCCCCCGCAGGCAAGGCCGGGCTTGACCCGGCGATCCGGAGTCCGGCCTAATGCACGTCCGTGCGGATGCCCGGAAAGGGTCCGGGCACGACCTGCCGCCTGCTTGCGAGACCCGGATGCGCCTGATCCTCGCCGCCCTCATCCTCGCCGTCACCGCGCTGCCCGCGGCTGCGCAGGAGTCGATGAAATTCGACGGCGTGACGCGCCAGTACTTTCTCGAACCGCCTGAGGGCCCGCGCCAGGCCCCGGCCATCATCGTGCTGCACGGCGCCGCCACGGTGCCAAGCCGCATGCGCCGGATCGCCATGTTCACCCTGCACAAGAGGAGCTGGGCCGAGATCTACCCGGTGGGGCTGGACCGCCACTGGAACGACGGCCGAACCGGTCCGGATGGGCGCGCGCTGTCGAAGGCGGACGACCTGGGCTTCCTGCGCGCGCTGATCGACAAGCTGGCCGGGCAAGGCTTGATCGACCCGGCGCGGGTCTATTTTGCCGGCGTCTCGAACGGGGGCGGAATGGTTTTTCGCGTAATCTGCGAGGCACCGAAGCTGGCCGCCGGCGCCGCCGTGGTCGCCATGAACCTGCCCAAGACGCTGAGCTGCCAGAATGGCCCGCCGGTGCCGTTGCTGCTGATCGAGGGCACCGCCGACCCGGTGGTGCCTTTCGGGGGCGGCGAAGTCAGATTCCTCGGTGCCAGGCGCGGCCGCGTGCTCTCGGCCCGCAATACCGCGGCGATCTTCGCCGTGCGCAACGGCTGCGGCGCGTTCGACACGATCCCGATCCCCGACATCTATCCCGGGGATGGCACCAGAGTCGAGATGCACGCCTATCGCGGCTGCACGGCGCCGCTGCGCCAGTACATCGTCGAGGGTGGCGGCCATACCTGGCCCGGCAACTACAATCACCACTGGGTCGAACGGGAGCTGGGCACGACCAGCCGCGACATCTCGGCCACGTCCGAGATCGAGGACTTCTTCACCGAGCTGAACCGCCGCTGACCGTTTGATTTCGCCGCACCCGACCCATATTGGTGGCGACGCATGAAACATTTTCCCTCCAAGCACGAGATTCTCGACTGGATCCGCGACAATCCCGGCCAGGCCGGCAAGCGCGAGATCGCGCGCGCCTTCGGCATCAAGGGCGGCGGCCGGGTCGAGCTCAAGCGGCTCTTGCGCGAGCTCGAGGACGAAGGCCACCTGGTGCGCTCGCGCAAGCGCCTGCGCGAGTCCGGGCACCTGCCCCCCGTCGGCGTGCTGATCGCCTGCGAGCCGGACGCCGACGGCGACATCTTCGCCCGCCCGGTCGACTGGTCGGAGGCACACGAGCCGCCGCGAATTCTCTACGTACCGAAGAAGGGCGACCCCGCGCTGGGCGCCGGCGACCGCTTCCTGGCCAAGCTGCACCCGGTGCACGAGGACGGCGCGCTCAGCTACGAGGCGCGCATGATCAAGCGCCTGCGCGGCGGCCCCAAGCGCCTGCTCGGGGTGTTCCGCGAGACCGCGCAGGGCGGCCGCGTCGTGCCCGTGGACAAGCGCAACGACAGGGAATGGCTGGTCCCCCGGCACGCCGCCGAAGGGGCGCAGGAGGGCGAACTGGTCGAGGCCGAGGCCACCGGCGGCCAGCACCTGGGCCTTCCGCACGGCCGCGTCCTGGCGCGGCTCGGCGACCCCGGCGCGCCGCGCCAGCTGTCGCTGATCGCCATCCACGAACACGGCATTCCCTACGAGTTCCCCGACGAGGTGATCGAGGCGGCCGAGGCCATGAGCCCGGCCGCCGCACCGTATGGCGAGGACCTGACGCAGTTGCCGCTGGTGACCATCGACCCCGAGGACGCGCGCGACCACGACGACGCGGTGGCCGCGATCGCGGACGACGACCCCCGCAACGAAGGCGGCTGGATCGTCTGGGTCGCCATTGCCGACGTCGCCTGGTACGTCCGGCCCGGCTCGGTGCTGGACCGCGAGGCCCGGCGGCGCGGCAATTCCACCTATTTCCCCGACCGGGTGGCCCCGATGCTGCCCGAGGCGCTGTCGGCCGAACTGTGCTCGTTGCACGAGGGCGTGGAGCGCCCGGTGATAGCCGTGCGCATGGTGCTCGACTCGGGCGGCAAGGTGACCGGCCACCGCTTTACCCGCGGCCTGATGCGCTCGCGCGCCTCGCTGACCTACGCGCAGGTGCAGGACGCCGAGGACGGACGGCCCCACGAAGCGACCGAGCCGCTCGTGGACGAGGTAATCCGGCCCCTGTTCAGCGCGTACCGTGCCGCAGCCAACGCCCGCGAGAGCCGCCAGCCGCTCGACCTCGACATGCCCGAGCGCAAGATCGAGCTCGACGCCGAGGGCAACGTCGCCGCCATCCGCGCCAGCGAGCGGCTCGATGCGCACCGGCTGATCGAGGAGTTCATGATCCTCGCCAACGTCGCCGCCGCCGAGACGCTGGAGCGGCGCAAGACGCCGCTGATCTATCGCGTGCACGAGGAGCCCGACCCCGAGAAGCTCGACGCCCTGCGCGAGGCGGTCGAATCGATCGGGCTTTCGCTGGCCAAGGCCCAGGTCCTGACCACCAAGCACCTGAACCGGCTGCTGCACCAGGCGCGCGAGACCGAGTTTTCGGAAATGGTGCAGATGTCGGTGCTGCGCGCACAGATGCAGGCCTACTATGCGCCGGAGAATTTCGGCCATTTCGGCCTGCACCTGCGCCGCTACGCGCATTTCACCTCGCCGATCCGGCGCTATGCCGACCTGGTGGTGCACCGTGCCCTGATCCGCGCGCTCAGGCTCGGCGAGGGAGGCCTCGCGCCCGACGAGGTGGACCGGCTCGACGAGGCCGCCGAGCACATCTCGATGACCGAGCGCCGCTCGATGGAGGCCGAGCGCGACACGGTGGATCGCTATGTCGCGCGCTACCTCTCCGAGCACGCCGGCGCCGAGTTCGAGGGCCGCATCAACGGCGTCACCCGCTTCGGCCTGTTCGTGAAGCTGGACGAGACCGGCGCCGACGGGCTGGTGCCGATCTCCTCGCTCGGCCGCGAGTTCTTCCGCTACGACCCTTCGAGCCAGACGCTGAGCGGCGAGGAGTCGGGCACGCTGCTCGGGCTGGGCCAGCGGGTCACCGTCCGCCTGGTCGAGGCCACCCCGGTCACGGGCGGCATGATCTTCGAGCTGCGAAGCGTGGAGGGCGCGCCGCACCGGGCAAAGGGCCGGCGCGGCAAGGGCCCCCGCAAGGGCACGCCGAAGCGCAGGCTCGCGCGCGAGCGCATCGCCCGGGCCAAGTCCGCCCGCAAGGAACGCCGCCGCGGCTGACGACGTTTCGCATGCGGGGGCATGACGCTGCTGGGTTCGATCCGACCGCCCTGCCGCCGTGGCGGCGGGGCCCTCGCACGGGAGACGACATGCGCAAGCTCTGTGTGACCATCCCGGCCCTCGCCCTCGGCGCCGCCCTGACGGCGACGCCAGCGCTGGCCGTGAACAACTACGACGACTGCGTGAAGCTGGTGAAGAGCGACCCGGCCAAGGCCGATGCCGCGGCCGCCAAGTGGGCCAGCGACGGCAATGGCGGCGCCGCAGCCCAGCACTGCCGGGCACTGGCGCTGCTTGCCGAGGGGTTGAAGCAGCCGGCCGCCACCCTGTTGACCTCGATCGCGGCCAGGGACCGGGAGTTGCCGAACCAGGTGCGCGCCGAGATCATGCTCGAGGCCGGGCGGATCTATCTCGACCTCGCCGACCTCAAGGCCGGGCACAAGGCGGTCGACGAGGCCATGAAACTTGCGAAGGACAAGCGGCCGGTCCTGGTGCTGTCGGCCCAGCTCAAGGCCGCGGCGAACGACTGGCAGGGCGCGGCCGCCGATCTGAGCAAGGCGCTGGACAAGGGCAAGCCCGACGCCGACATCCTGGTGCTGCGGGCCAGCGCGCGGCTGCATATGCGCGATCTGGTCGGCGCGCGGGCCGACCTCGCCTGGGCCGAGGAACTGGCGCCGAAGGACCCGACGCTGTGGCTCGAGAAGGGCAACCTGGCCGAGGCGGCCGGCAAGCGCGACGCCGCCCAAGCCGCCTGGCTGAAGGCGATCGAGCTCGACCAGAAGGGCGGCGCCGTGGCCCAGGCCGCGCGGCTCAGGCTGCAGAAGATGGCGGCCGGGACGGGCTGAGGCCCAGGCGCCACTCCTCGGCCACCATCGGGTCGGGGTCGTCGCGGCGCGCCGACGCGAAACGGTCGGGCGGGGCCAGTCGCGCCAGCGCCCATACGGCGTGGGCGCGCACTAGCGGATCGGCATCGCGCGTGGCCGTCTCGGCGGTCCCGGTCAGCGTCGGGTCGCCCGAGTTGCCGATTGCGACCATAACGTTGCGCAGGAACCGCCCGCGCCCCAGCCGCTTGACCGGCGAGCCGGCGAAATGGGCGCGGAACGCAGCGTCATCGAGCCCGGCCAGCTCGGCCAGCAGCGGCGCCTCGGCCGCGCGCGGGGCGTAGATGGCGTTGGCCCGTTGCGCGAACTTGTTCCACGGACACACCGCCAGGCAATCGTCGCAGCCGAAGATGCGATTGCCGATCAGCGGGCGCATCGCACGCGGGATGGGTCCCTTGAGCTCGATGGTGAGGTAGGAGATGCAGCGCCGCGCGTCGAGCCGATAGGGCGCCGGGAACGCCGCCGTCGGGCAGACATCGAGGCAGCGCCGGCAGGCCCCGCAATTGTCGGCGCCGGGGCTGTCCGCTTGGACCTCCAGCGTCGTGAAGATGGCGCCGAGGAAGAACCACGAGCCCAGCTCGCGCGAGAGCAGGTTGGTGTGCTTGCCCTGCCAGCCGAGCCCGGCCGCAGCAGCGAGCGGCTTTTCCATCACCGGCGCGGTGTCGACAAAAACCTTGATCTCGCCGCCGGCGCGCTCGATCAGCCAGCGCCCCAGCCGCTTGAGCCGCTTCTTCACCGCGTCGTGGTAGTCGCGCCCCTGCGCGTAGACGCTGATGGCGCCGCGCCGGGGCCGGCCCAGCAGCGCCATCGGGTCGTGCTCGGGCGTATAGGGCTCGGCCAGCATGATCACCGAGCGCGCCTCCGGCCAGAGCGTTGCCGGATCCGCGCGCCAGGCGAGGCGCTCGGCCATCCAGCCCATGTCGCCGTGTTGGCCCTGAGCCACCCAGTCGCGCAGACGCGCACCGGCGGCGCGCACCGCCCCGGGCCGGGTCACGCCGACGCCGGCGAAGCCGAGGGCGCGCGCCTCCGCCTCGATCTCGGCACGGAGCGCGGCCCCGCGCGGCGCTGTCACCGGTGCGTTCAATTCGCCGACTTCCGCCTCATGCATCACCCGACGCGAGACATATGGCCCTGCCCCGCCCGACGATCAAAGGCCATTCACGGCCGGCCGGCAATGGAGACGCTGCCCTCGCCCGCTCAGAAATCGAGGTCGGCGTAGTGCGCGGTCGCGGGGAACCCCGGCAGATGATCGGCGAGGACGCCGCGAAAGCAGGGCCGCGACTTTATCACCGCGTACCAGTCGCGCACCGAGGGATAGTCCTCCCACGGCACGTCGCCGATATAGTCGAGGCAGCTCAGATGCGCGGCCGCCGTGAGGTCGGCGATGGTCATGCGCGGCCCGGTCAGCCAGTTATGGCCCTCGAGCAGATATGTCATGTAATCGAGGTGCACCCGGATGTTCTGGCTGCCCGCCTTGAGGCAGCCGCCGTCCGGGTAGCCCAGCCGCGCCAGGCGCTTGGTCACCCGCTCGAACAGCAGGTTCTCGGTGACCTCGCGGTTGAACTTGTCGTCGAACCAGCCGACCAGGCGGCGCACCTCGGCCCTCTGCATGGGCTCCCTGGGCAGCAGCGGCGGCTCGGGCACGGTTTCCTCGACATATTCGAAGATTGCCGCGGATTCGGCCAGCGGCTGGCCCGTCGGCGTGACCAGCACGGGAACCTTGCCCGCCGGATTGAGGCGGAAGAAGTCGAGCCGGTTCTCCCATGGCCGCTCCTCGATCAGCTCGAACTCGATGCGCTTCTCGGTGAGAACCAGACGAATCTTGCGGCTGAACGGCGATAGCGGAAGGTGATAGAGCCTGTGCATTGGGGGTCTTTGTGTTCTTGACTGCTCGACCCCCTGTGTGCCGGAGCGCGGACTCGCACGCAAGAGTCGTGGCAGGCTCGCGCGGACCACAGCGTCAACTGTGGCCCGCGCGCCATGGTCCGCGGCCGCCCTACTGCTGGTTGCCGCCGAGCCCCTGCAACAGGTCGCGCAATAGCTGCGCCCCGGTCACGATGCCGGTGTGCACGTTCCGGGTCTCGCTGACGATACCATGCAGCGTCTGCCGGTCGAGGTATCCCGTGACGGGGTAGCCCCGGCTGCGCTGGTAGTCGCTGATCGCCTGGCGGGTGTTGCTGTCGAAGAAGCCGTCCTGCGGCCCCGGCGGGAAGCCCAGATAGGCGAGCCGCTGCTCGATCGACAGCCGGTCGGTGCGCGAAAGGTTCAGCGCCGCCTCGGTCGCGGCCGGGTTCGACGGCCCTTGCCCGCCGCCGCCGGCCTGCGCGGCCTGGCGGTCGATCTGGGCGACCTGCCGCGAGGTCAGGTAGCCCGTCTCGTCATGGTTGTTCGACCGCTGCCAGTTGCGGATCGCCGAGCGCGTGCCCGGGCCGAAGATGCCACCGGTGCCGCGCGTGTCGTATCCCAGCGTGGTCAGGTTCTCCTGGATCCGGCTGCGCTCCGGGCGGCTGAGATTCAGCTGGTCCTCGACCTGTGCCGGGGAAGCGTTGCCAGAGCCCCCCTGCCCGGCCTGGCGGTCGATCTGGGCGACTTGCTGCGAGGTCAGATAGCCGGTCGGGTTATGATTGTTGTCCCGCTGCCAGTTGCGGATCGCCGTGCGCGTGCCGGGGCCGAAAGCCCCGCCGGTGCCGCGCGTGTCGTAGCCCAGCGTGGTCAGGTTTTCCTGGATCCGGCTGCGCTCGGACCCGCTGAGATTGAGCTGGTCCTCGACTTGAGCCGGCGACAGGCCGTTGTTGCCCGCGTTCCCCTGAGACGTCTCCTGGTTGATCAGCGCGATCTGCGCCTGTGTCAGATAGCCCGTCTCGTTGAGATTGTTCGCCCGCTGCCAGTTGCGGATCGCCGTGCGCGTGCCGGCGCCGAAAGCCCCGCTGGTGCCGCGGGTGTCGTAGCCCAGCGAATTCAGGCTCTGCTGGATCTGGCTGCGCTCCGAGCGGCTGAGGTTGAGTTGGTCCTCGACCTGCGCTGCCGAGGGACCGCCGGAACCGGACTGTGCCTGCTGGCTGATCAGCGCGATCTGGGCCTGTGTCAGGTAGCCGGTCACGTTGAGATTATTGGCCTGCTGCCAGTTGCGGATCGCCGTGCGCGTGCCGCCCCCGAAGATGCCGCCGGTGCCGCGCGTGTCGTAGCCCAGCGTGGTCAGGTTCTGCTGAATCTGGCTGCGCTGGGAGCGGCTGAGATTGAGCTGATCCTCGGTCTGCGCAGGCGAGGCGCCGCTTGTGCCACCCCCGCCGGCCTGCTCGTTCGAAACCAGAACCAGCGACGAGCTTGTGTCGCCGGCCACCCAGGCGGGCGAGCCGATCTGTTGCACGGCCTGGCTCACGCTGGCTCCGGGCGCGAGGAAATCATGCACCACCTTGCGCGCGAACTCGCTCTCGCCCGGAGAGCGGCGCGCGGTCGCGCGGCCCGGGGCGGCCGCCGAAACGACGAGCACGCCCTTGGGCGGCCGGATATGGGCCAGCCCGGGCTCGGCGAAATGGTGCGGCGCGTATCCGTGGAGCTGGGCGCCATCGATGAAAACAACCGCCTTGCCGGAGCCCTCGGCTGCAAGCCGCAGCACGAGGTCCAGCGGCACGCCGTCCATCATCACGTCGACCAGCGAGTGGTTGGTCTGGTCCACGGGAGAAAGGTAGCTGCGTCCGTCGGCCCTGAGCGCAAGACCCGAGTAGAACACCACCACCCGGTCCGCCTGGCCGACCCGCCTGGCGAATCGGGCGAGCGTCTGGCGCATCTCGTTGCGGTTCAGATCGGTGCCGAAGATCACATCGTAGCCGCCCTGCCGCAGCGCGTGGGCGACTGCCTCGGCATCGGCCTTGGCGCTTACCGCCGTGGGGGCGCGGGCGTAATCGTGGTTTCCGATCACCAGCGCCAGATCGGCGGCGGCGGCGCTTGTGACGGTCAGGGCGAGGCCCAGCACCCATGCCCCTGCAAGTGCGACGAGACGGCTCATCGAACCCTCCTCCAGTTAACATTGCCGGAGAGTATAACGCAGCAAGGCCCCGGCTCAGTTCCTGTTCAGCAAAAAAACCCTCAGCCGAGGCAGTTGCCCAGGCCTGCGGCGATCGATTGCAACAGAGCAGCATAAAGGCCGGGACCGGGCTTGAGACTGGTTCCCAGCGGATCGAGCACCGCGACGCGGGCGCCGGTACCCTGCGCCACGGTCCGGGCCAGCGCGGGGTCGATCTGTGGCATCCGGAACAGGCATTGCGCGCCGCTGCGGGCGATGAGGGCGCGAACCGCGGCGATCCGGGCCGGGCCCGGGGCGCTGGCATCGCTGAGCATCACGGCGCCGGCCGCGGCGATGCCGAATCGGTGCTCGAAATACTGGAAGGCGTCGTGGAACACCACGAAGGGGCGGCCGCGCAGAGGGGCGATGCGCTCCGAGAGTCCGGCCTCGAGGGCGCCGATCTCGGCCCGCCCCGCCTGCGCATTCGCGGCGTAGAGCGCCGCGTGCGCCGGATCGACCTGGCCGAGTGCCTTTGCAATCGCGCCGAGCCAGACCCGGGCGTTTTCCGGATCGAGCCACAGATGCGGATCGAGCCCGGTCTCGGCGAGGGGCCGCGTCGGCTGAGCGGCGCGGCTGCCCTTGTCGAAGGCGACGCCGTGGCGCAGCGGCAGTCGGGTCACGCCCGGCACCCGGTCGAGCTGCACCACCCGCGCCCGGCCAGCGAGTGAAGCGAGCGGCCGGTCCAGCCACGGCTCCAGCGCCGGGCCGACGCGGAACACCAGGTTGGCCCGCGCCAGCGCCGCGGCGTCCGAGGGCCTGAGCGCGAAATCGTGCGGCTCGGCGGCGGGCGGCACCAGCAGCCGGGGCGCGCCGACCCCTTCCATGACCCGTGCCACCAGCGAGTCGACGGGGGCGACGGTGGCAATCACCTCCGGCTTCGCCGAGGCGCTGGCGGGGAGGAGGACGAGGAGCGCCAGGATCAGGACAAGGCTGCGCATCGGGCAAATCTGTTTGAACAGCGGGCCTCGATCTGCTAGCAGTATTGTTACGTTATAACAATTCAAAAGTTGCCAGCCACATCCGAGAGCCAGCATGAGCACCCGTGCCGTCGCCTTTGCCGAGCATGACCACGGCCGCTGCCGCAAGGCCCTGATGGGCGAGTTCGCCCGCGCCGCCGCGGCACGTGGCCTGCGCCTGACAC
>NZ_JBZSYN010000164.1:0-19647 GCF_058622915.1 Thermohalobaculum sp.
CTGGCGCACATGCCCGATACCGGCATCAGTTCGCGACGTGACTGGGCATCGCTCCGCGCCCGCTTCGCCGAAGAGCGCCGGGCGCAGATGCTGCACTGCCCGGGGCTGCTGATGCGCGGCGTCTATGCGATGTACTGGCCGTCCTATCTGGCCTATAGGAGGCTCCGCTCTGCCCTCTCGGGCTCCGGGGGATAGAGCCCAGAGCGGCGCGATCAGATGACCTTGCGGCTGCGCGGGCCGAAGCGCGAGGTGATGCACCGGCCCAGCGCCGCGGGAGAGCCGAGAGCGGCAGCGAAGGCGCGCACCGCAGCCGCGATTCTGCGCTCACGCAGGTGATCGAGGCCATCGAGAACCCGCGTCGTCACCCGGATCTCCGGGCGCATCTGGGCGAGGCGGCGCTTGAGGGTGGCCGACATCGTCGTCGCGCCGACACGCTCCAGGATCTCGATTGCGCGGATCTGTTCCTCTGCGCTCCGGCGCGTGCGGGAGTGCTCGGACGCAGCACCCGAGAGCCGTCCCCGACGTTGCGTGTAGACGTAGCCCGCCTCGCCCGCCAACGCGGCGCGAGCACCGGCGAGCAGAACCTCGAGCATAAAGAGCATGTCCTCGCCGTGGCGGATCGGCCGCCAGGTGATCTCGTGCCTTGCCAGAAAGTCGCGGCGCACCAGCGGCTTCATCCAGCCCAGGTTGACCCTGCCGCCGGGTACGGCGTTGCGCAGAACACGCTCCGGCGAAAGCGGCACGCGAGCTCCCGGCGCAAGCGGAAACGCCGTGCCCACCGGGCCTTCCTGCGGATCGCATAGCACCAGGTTGTCAGCGATCATGTCGAGACACCGGTCTCGGGCGATCGCGATCAGCCTCCCCAGCCGGCCAGGCGCCATTTCGTCGTCGGCATCCAGTACCGCGATCCAGTCGCCGCGGGCTGCAAGCAACCCTGCGGCACGTGCGACGCCCGGACCCCCGTTCGCCTCGAGTCGGATCAAATGAACGCGGTCGTCATCGCGGGCGATCGCCTCCACCGTTTCGGCTGTCGCGTCCGCGGATGCGTCATCGACCACGATCACCTCGACGATGAGGGTGCCATCCGCCTGTGCGAGCGACGACCGGATTGCACGCGCGACCACGGGAGCGACGTCGAACGCCGGGATGAGGACCGAGATTCGCGGCGACGTCATGCGCCCCGCTTTCGCTCGACCCCTAACTTCCCAGTGTTCCGGCTTCGCATGCGGCCTCCTGTTGGACTTCACCCCGGCTTTGGTCCGGGTTCCGTTTCAGGTGCGCAGCGAACTCGGCGGGCGTCAAGCCGCCGAGGGCCGAGTGGGGTCGGTTCTGGTTGTAATCGCACCTCCCTTCGTCGATGCGGGCCCGCGCGTTGGCCATGAACAGGAACCATGAGGCGTTGAGGCACTCCTGGCGCAGGCGGCTGTTGAACGCCTCGATGAGGACGTTGTTGGCGGGTTTGCCGGGCGGCGAGACGTCCAACTCCACCTTTTTCATGCATGCCCGCTGGTCGAGCAGCCGGCCGGCGAACTCCGGCCCGCTGTCGACGCGAAGGGGTCCCGGCCCGCCGCGAAGACGCGCCAGGCGGTCCGGCGCCGCCGGCTCCCTCGGTTCCCGGGCGAGGTCTGCAAACTCCACCATAGCCGATGCCCTCCATGGCCACTCCGCCTAGACCACGGTCGGGCGCACAATCTCCACCGCCTCCTCGGACACTAACGTCGTCACTTGGCCGACGCTCGCCCGCGAACCGACTCGCGAAGCCGCTTTGTAGCAGATTTGCTAGCAGCGCCAGCCGTGATCCATTTAACACATTGTAAATAAATAGAAAATATCGAAACAATGGCGGAAGGGGAGGGATTCGAACCCCCGGAGCCCGAAGGCTCAACGGTTTTCAAGACCGCCGCATTCGACCGCTCTGCCACCCTTCCGGCGCCGCGACAGATAACCCGGGCCCCTGCGGCGGTCCAGTGCGCGGCGCACGCGCCGGCTGCAAGTTGCGTCTTGCGCCCGGCACTCGGCGTGGCTTAGGCAAGTGTGATCGGCGCCGCCCTGCCGGCAACGTCGCCGCCGCCGGCGAGACCGATTTGGCTGAAACCATGCGAGGCCCCATGCTCAAACCCCTTCTCGCGCGGGTTGCCGCCGCGCTCATCCTTGCCGCCGTCGCCCTGCCCGCAGCCGCGGCCACCCAGACCACGCCGGCCCGGGCGGCAATCATCGTGGACATGACCAGCGGCGCCATCCTGTTCGAGAAGAACGCGGACGAGGCGATCCCGCCGGCCTCGATGTCCAAGCTGATGACGCTGGACGTGGTCTTCGACGCGCTCGAGAAGGGACGCATCGCGCTGCAGGACAAGTTCCGCATCTCCCGCCATGCCGCCAGCATGGGCGGCTCGAAGATGTTCGTGCGCGCAGGCGAGCAGGTCTCCGTCGCCAATCTGTTGCGCGGCGTCATCGTGCAGTCGGGCAACGATGCCGCGGTGGCCCTGGCGGAGGCCATCTCGGGCAGCGAGGACGCCTTCGTCAAGCTGATGAACCAGCACGCCAAGGCGCTCGGCCTCAAGAACTCGCACTTCGCCAACGCCACCGGCTGGCCCAATCCCGAGCACCGCATGTCCGTGCACGACCTCGCCCGGCTGGCCGAGCACATCATCCGTGCCTACCCGCAGTACTACCCGATCTTCGACGAGACCCAGTTCACCTGGGACGGAATCACCCAGCAGAACCGCAATCCCCTGCTCGAAGCGGGCCTCGGCGCCGACGGGCTCAAGACCGGCCATACCCAGAACGCGGGCTATGGCCTGGTCGCCTCGGCCAAGCAGGGCAACCGGCGCATCCTCTTGGTGATCGCCGGGCTCGATAGCGAAAACCAGCGCCGGCAGGAGTCCGAGCGGCTGATGAACTGGGCCTTCCGCGCCTTCGACACCGTGCGGCTCTACAAGGCCGGACAGCAGGTGGCGCAGGCCCGGGTCTGGCTCGGCTCCAACCGGAGCGTGCCGCTGGCGCCGGCGCAGGACCTCGTGGTCACCGTGCCCTACGGCATGCTGGACAAGGCCCAGATCCAGGCGCATTTCAAGGAACCCGTCGAGGCGCCGGTGAAGAAGGGCGCCCAGCTCGGCCGGCTCGAGGCGGTGCTGCCCGACGTGGCACCGGTCTCCGTGCCTCTCGTGGCGGCCCAGCCGGTCGGGCGCGGCGGCATCCAGACGCGGCTCGAGGCGGCGGGGAACCTGCTCCTGCGCCGGATCCGTGCCGCGATCGCCGGCTGAGCGCGTGGCCGGGGGCTTCTTCCTGACGCTCGAGGGCATTGACGGCGTCGGAAAATCCACCCAGGCGCAGCTCCTGGCCGCACGCCTGCGCGCGGCGGGCCGCGAGGCGGTCGAGACCCGCGAGCCCGGCGGCGCGCCCGGCGCCGAGGAGATCCGCCGCCTGCTCGTGCAGGGGGACCCGGCACGCTGGTCGGAGACGACCGAGGCGCTCCTGTTCACCGCCGCCCGGCGCGACCATGTCGAGCGCGTCATCTCGCCCGCGCTCGCGCGCGGCGCCGTGGTGATCTGCGACCGCTACCTCGACTCGACGCGCGCCTACCAGGGCGGAGGCGAGCGCCGGGCGCTGGTCGACCGCCTGCATGCGCTGGCCATCGGGCTCGACCCCGACCTCACGCTGGTGCTCGACATGGACCCGGCCACCGCCCTGGCCCGCGCCGGCGGCCGCAGCGCGCAGGCCGCCGAGGACCGCTTCGAGCGCAAGGGGGCGGCCTTCCAGGCCGGGCTCCGCGCCGCCTTCCTGGCCATCGCCGCGGCCGAGCCCGGCCGCTGCGTCGTGGTCGACGCCGCGCAGGCGCCCGAGCAGGTGGTCGAGGCCATCTGGGCGGCGGTCGCCGCACGTCTCGCCGCAGCGCCATGAGCGACGACGCCCCGCCGCCCGAGCCCGACCGCGTCCCGGGCTATCCACACCCGCGCGAGACCGGGGCGCTCTACGGCCAGGAGGCCGCCGAGCGGACCTTCCTCGCCGCCTGGGCCGAGGGGCGGCTGCACCACGGCTGGCTCATCCGCGGCCCGCGTGGCATCGGCAAGGCGACACTGGCCTACCGCCTCGCCCGGGCGCTGATCGCCGCGGGCGCGGGCGGCGCTCCGGCCAGCCTCGAGCCGCCCGCGGACTGCCCGGTCGCCGCCCGCATCCGGGCGCAGAGCGAGGCGCGGCTGCGCGTGCTCAGGCGCTCGGTGAACCCCGACACCGGGCGGCTGCGCACCCAGATCGCCGTCGACGACGTGCGCGAGGTGCGCCGCTTCCTGCGCCTTTCCATGCCCGACGGCGGCTGGCGCGCGGTGATCGTCGACCCGGCGGACGAGCTCAACCCCTCCGCCGCCAACGCGCTGCTCAAGGTGCTGGAGGAGCCGCCGCCCGAGACCGCGCTCATCCTGGTGTGCCACGCGCCGGGGCGGCTGTTGCCGACGATCCGCTCGCGCTGCCGCAACCTCGAGCTGCGCCCGCTCGGCCCCGAGGCCCTGGGCCAGGCACTGCGGGGCGCCGGTGTCGAGGTGGACGCGGCCGAGGCGGCGACGCTCTCGGTGCTCGCCGGCGGCTCGGTTGGCGAGGCCCTGCGCGTGGCAGCCGGCGGCGGCGCGGCGCTTTACGCCCGCATCGTCGCGGCGCTGGGCGACGGCCGCCGCGTCGACCGCGCCGAGATGACGGCGCTGGCCGACCAGGCCTCGGGGCGCGGCGCCGCCGACGTGTTCGAGCTCACCGGCCGGCTCGTCCTGGTGCTGCTCGCCCGGCTCGCCCGGCGCGCCGCCTTGGGCGAGGACGGCGAGGCCGCCCCCGGCGAGGCGGCCCTGATGCGCGCCGTGGCGCAGGGCCCGGCCCGGGCCGCGCTCTGGGCCGAGGCCGCCGCGCGCGTCGGCGCCACCCTGTCGCACGCCCGGGCGGTCAACCTTGACCCGGGCCTAACGATCATCGATACGTTCCTCGATCTCGACGCCACGCTCGCGCGGGCGCGCCGGGCGGCGTGACGTCGGTGATCCGACTCCCCCGGCGCTTTGCCGGCGGACCGGCATCAAGCGAGCGAGGGCGCCCCGGCCATGACAGCCCCCCGGCTGGTCGACTCCCACTGCCATCTGGACTTCCCGCAGTTGCAGGACGAGCTTGCCGACGTGATCGCACGCGCCCGCGCCGCCGGCGTCACGCGCATGGTCACGATCTGCACGCGGCTGCGCCAGGAGCCCGACGTGCGCGCCATTGCCGAGGCGCATGACGGCGTCTTCTTTGCCGCCGGAACGCACCCGATGCACGTGGCCGAGGAGCCGATGGCCTCTGTCGAGGCGCTCGAGGCGATCGCCCGCCACCCCCTGATGGTCGGAATCGGCGAAACCGGGCTCGACTACCACTACACCCGCGAGTCCATGGCCGCCCAGCAGGAAGCCCTGCGCCTCCATATCGAGGCGGCGCGCCGCACCGGCCTGCCGCTGATTATCCACGCCCGCGACGCCGATGCGGACATCGGCCGCATCCTCGCCGAGGAGCACCGCGCCGGGCCGTATACTTGCGTCATGCACTGCTTCTCCTCGGGCCGGGCGCTGGCCGAGACCGCGCTGGACCTGGGCTTCTACCTCTCGATGTCGGGCATCGCCGCCTTCCCGAAGTCCACGGAGCTGCGCGAGATCTTCGCCGCCGCGCCCATCGAGCGCATCCTCGTCGAGACCGACAGCCCCTATCTCGCGCCGCCGCCCAACCGGGGCAAGCGCTGCGAGCCGGCCTTTGTCGCCCACACGGCCCGCGTCGGCGCCGAGGTCTTCGGCCTGCCCTACGATGCGTTCTGCGCCGCCACCAGCGCCAACTTCGAGCGCCTGTTCGCCAGGGCCGCCGGGGCGGGGGCCTGATGGGCGACCGGCTGCGCATCACGATGCTCGGCACCGGCTCCTCGGGCGGCGTGCCACGCATCGGGCCGGCCGGCCCGAACTGGGGCGCCTGCGACCCCGCGAACCCGCGCAACCGCCGCCGGCGCTGCGCCCTGTTGGTGCAGCGCATCGGTGCCGAGGGCCACACCAGCGTGCTGATCGACGCCGGCCCGGACGTGCGCGAGCAACTGATCGACGCCCGCGCCGGGTACCTGGACGCGGTGCTGTTCAGCCACGACCATGCCGACCACGTGCACGGCATCGACGATCTGCGCATGGTGGTGTTCAACCGCCGCACCCGGCTGCCGGCCTGGGCGGACGCCTCGACCGCGCGCACCCTGCGTACGCGCTTCGGCTACGTGTTCGAGACCCCCGACGGCTCGAACTACCCGCCCATCCTCGACCTCTACGCCATCGCGGGCCCGGTCACGATCGGCGGCGCCGGCGGGACCCTGACCTTCTTGCCCTTCCACGTGCCCCATGGCGAGATCGAGGCGCTCGGCTTCCGCATCGGCCCGGCGGTCTACACCCCCCACATCAAGGAGATGACCGACGAGGCCTGGGCCGTGCTCGAGGGCGCGGACTGCTGGATCCTCGACGCGCTGCGCCACACGCACCATGTCAGCCATGCCGATGTCGAGACCGCGCTGGCTTGGATCGCCCGCGCCGGCCTACCGCGGGCCTATCTGACCAACATGCATGTCGACCTCGACTATGCCGCGCTCGACGCCATGACGCCCGCGCATGTGCATCCGGCGCATGACGGGCTGGTGCTGGAGTATCCGCTCTGACCCCGCGGATCGCGCCCGCATCGCCGGCCGACGGCCGCCGCCACGTCCACGCCATTTTAAAACTGTTGTAAAATCAATATGTTGGGCGTTTGTGCAATGTGCACAGCGCCGTCGACAGGCTGGTTCGCGGGGATGGATCCGCCTATTCTGCCGCCTGCGGCACCGCCGGCTCGCCGGCGCGGAAGCGCGTCAGCAGGGCCTCCCGCTCCGCCTCGGCCCGCTCGGCATTGGCCAGCTTGACATGGCCGAAGCCGCGCACCTTCAGCGGCAGCCGGGCCAGCTCGGCCACCACGGGCACGGTCGGGGCCTCGACGGCGCCCAGAACCTCGCGCATCAGCCGCTCGTAGTCGCGGATCATGCGCCGCTCCATCCGCCGCTCGGCGCCATAGCTGAACGGGTCGAGCGGCGTGCCGCGCAGGACGCGGAACTTCGCCAGCACCCGGAACAGGCGGCCGACCCAGGGGCCGAACTCGGTCTTGACCGGGCGCCCCTCGGCGTCCTTGCGCCCCAGGATCGGCGGCGCCAGGTGATAGGTCACCCGCTTGACCCCGTCGAAGGTCGCGGACAGCGCGGCGTCCAGGGTCTCGGCATGCAGGCGGGCGACCTCGTACTCGTCCTTGTAGGAGAGCAGCTTGAAATAGCCCTCGGCCACCGCCTCGGCCAGGCCGCTCGCGCCCAGCGCCTCCTCCTTGTCGCGGGCATGGCGCACCAGCCGGCGATAGCGCCGCGCCAGCCGCCTGCCCTGGTAGCCGACCAGGAACTCGGCGCGGCGCTCGATCTTCTGCTCGAGCTTCTCCTCCACGGGCGCCGCCGGCGCGACCGCGGCCCGCGCGTCCTCGGGGAAGGCCGCCACCCAGCGCCCGATCTCGAAGGCGCGCAGGTTGCCCTCGACCCCGGCGCCGTTGAGCTCGATGGCCTTGGCGATCGACTGGGCCGTCAGCGGCACCATGCCCCGCTGCCAGGCAGCGCCGAGCAGCAGCACGTTGGCATAGATGGCGTCGCCCAGCATGCCCTCGGCCAGCGCCGTGGCATCGACCATGCGCAGCGCCTCGGCGCCGACGCGCCGCTCCACCGCGAGCCGCAGCGTGTCCGAGGGCAGGTGGAACTCGGTGTCGTGCGTGAAGGCGCCGGTCGGGATCTCGTGGCTATTGCACATCACCCGCGCCCGGCCGCGCTCCATCTTGGCGATCGAGGTGGGGGCGGCGGTCACCACCATGTCGCCGCCGATCACCGCGTCGGCCTCGCCCGGCCCGATGCGGATGGCGTTGATGTCGGCAGGTGACGGCGCCACGCGGCAGTGGATCGAGACCGCGCCCCCCTTCTGCGCCAGCCCGGCCATCTGCATCTCGCTCGCGCCCTTGCCCTCCAGATGCGCCGCCATGGACAGCAGCGCCCCCACCGTGACCACGCCGGTGCCGCCAACGCCGGTGATCAGGATGTTCCAGGGCCGCTCGAGCGCGGGCAGCGTCGGCTCGGGCACGTCTGGCAGGGTGAACTCGCCTGTGGCCCTGGCCTTGGGCACTGCGCCCTCGACGGTGACGAAGCTGGGGCAGAAGCCCTTGAGGCAGGAGAAGTCCTTGTTGCAGGCGGACTGGTCGATCTCGCGCTTGCGCCCGAAGGGGGTCTCGAGCGGCAGGATCGCCACGCAGTTCGACTGAACGCCGCAATCGCCGCAACCCTCGCAGACCGAGGGGTTGATGAAGACGCGCCGGTCGGGGTCGGGGAACTTGCCGCGCTTGCGGCGGCGGCGCTTCTCGGCGGCGCAGGTCTGCACGTAGATCAGCGCCGAGACGCCCTCGATCTGCGCCAGCTCGCGCTGCACCGGCATCAGCCGCTCGCGCTCGAACACGGCGACGCCTGACGGGAACTCGGGCTGCGCCTCCTTCTCGTCGACCACCGCCACGACGCGCCTGGCGCCGGCCGCCATGACCTCGCGGGCGATCTGGCCCGGCGTCAGCCCGCCCTCGTGCGGCTGGCCGCCGGTCATCGCCACGGCGTCGTTGTAGAGGATCTTGAAGGTGATGTTGACGCCCGCGTCCACCGCCGCGCGGATCGCCATCAGCCCCGAGTGGTTGTAGGTGCCGTCGCCCATGTTCTGGAAGATGTGGGAGCGGGTGGAGAACGGCGCCTCGCCGATCCAGTTGGCGCCCTCGCCGCCCATGTGGGTGAAGCCCTCGGTCTGGCGGTCCATCCACTGCACCATGTAGTGGCAGCCGATGCCGGCATAGGCGCGCCCGCCCTCGGGCACCAGGGTTGAGCTGTTGTGCGGGCAGCCGGCGCAGAACCAGGGCTTGCGCTCGGCCAGCTCGGGCTGGTTGCCGGCCTCGGCAAGCTCGTCGAGATGCGCGAGCCGCCGGTCGAGATCGCTCGGCCCCGCCCCCTCGGCCTTCAGCACCCGGCCGATGCCGCGCGCGATCACCGCGGGATCGAGGCCGAGCTTGACCGAGAACAGCAGCCCGCCGGCCTCGTCCTTCCAGCCGATGACGCGGGCGTGGCCGCGCTCGCCGAACAGGACCTCCTTGAGCTGCGTCTCGATAATCGGGCGCTTCTCCTCGACCACGATAATCAGATCGAGGCCCTTGGCCCATTCGCGCAGGGCCTCGGTCTCGAGCGGCCAGACCATGCCGACCTTGTAGGCGGTCAGCCCGATGCGCCGCGCCGTCGCCTCGTCGATGCCGAGCGCATCGAGCGCGTGGGAGGTGTCGAGCCAGCTCTTGCCCGCGGAGACGATGCCGATGCGCGCCCCGTGCTCGCCCAGCATGCGCCGGTCGAGCCCGTTGGCCCGGGCGAAGGCCTGCGCGGCGAATCGCTTGTGATCATGCAGCCGCGCCTCCTGCAGCGGCGGCGTGTCGCCCAGGCGGATGTTCAGCCCCTCGCGCGGCATGGCGAAGTCGTCGGGAAGTGCGATCTGCAGGCGGTGCGGGTCGCCCTCGACCACCGCGGTCGCCTCGACCGTGTCCTTCATCGACTTGATGCCGACCCACAGGCCGGAGAACCGGCTCAGCGCCCAGCCATAGAGCATGTAGTCGATCAGCTCCTGCACCCCGGCGGGCGAGAGGATCGGCATCATGGCGTCCATCAGCGCCATCTCGGACTGATGGCAGGTGGTCGAGCTCTCGCAGGTGTGGTCGTCGCCCATGGCCACCAGCACGCCGCCGAGCCTGGACGAGCCGGCGAGGTTGGCGTGGCGGAACACGTCGCCCGAGCGATCCACGCCCGGCCCCTTGCCATACCACAGCCCGAAGACGCCGTCGTAGCGGCCCTCGCCCCTCAGCTCGGCCTGCTGGCTGCCCCACAGCGCCGTGGCGGCGAGATCCTCGTTCAGCCCTGGCTGGAAGGTCACCTGGTGCTCGGCCAGGAACTTGCCGGCCGCGTGGAAGGTGGAATCCACCGCGCCCAGCGGCGAGCCGCGATAGCCGGTGACGTAACCGGCCGTGTTCAACCCGGCGGCCCGGTCGCGCGCGTGCTGCATCAGCGTCGCGCGCACCAGCGCCTGCGTGCCCGAAATCAGGACGGGCGACTTGGAAATGTCGTAGCGGTCCGATAGGCGAACGTCGCGCAGGTCCATGCCCGGTGCCTCCCGAGGCTGCTGGCAAGTCGCATTAAAGGTAAGCTATTATGACCTATTCGGCAAGGCCCCGCGGCGGACGGCTCACAGGCTGCGCAGAAGGTGCCCGCCGTCCACCGGCAGGACCGCACCGGTAATATAGGCGCCCGACTCACCGAGAAGTAGCTCGAGCGGTCCGTCGAGGTCTTCAAACCGGCCGAACCGGGCCAAGGGAATGCGCCTTTTCAGCTTCTCGCCCTCGGCGCTCTCCAAGAAATCGCGATTCATCTCGGTGGGGAAATAGCCCGGCGCCAGGGCGTTGACGCGGATGCCGTGGCGCGCCCATTCGAGCGCCAGGCTCCGGGTCAGATGCGCCACCGCCGCCTTCGAGGTGGCATAGGCCGCCAGCCCCATCCCGGTGCCAATCCCGAGAATCGAGGCGATGTTGACGATCGCCCCGCCCCCGCCCTCGGCCATGACGCGCGCCGCCGCCTGCGCGACCCGGAAGACGCCCGAGAGGTTGGTGTCGATCACCCGCTGCCAGGCGTCCTCGGGCATCTCCAGCGCACGGCCCGACCAGGCCACCCCAGCGTTGTTGACCAGACCGTCCAGCCCGCCCAACGCCTGGGCCGCCTCGGCCACGCCGTGCCGCACGGATCCCGGGTCCGAGACGTCCATCGCCACGGGCGAGATGCGCCCCTCCGCCCGGGCGGCCAGGGCCTCGAGCACCTCGAGCCGGCGCGCCGCCGCAGCCACGCGCGCGCCGCGCTTCACGAGCCACGCAGCCATGTGGGCGCCCAGCCCGCTCGAGGCACCGGTCACCAGGACGCGCCTGCCATCCACCGTCATCTCAGACCTCCCGATCCGGCCCCCGCCGGGGTCCGGCCCCGGCGGCTCGAGCCTAGCAGAGGCAGGCGCGGCGCCGGAATGCCAAACCGCTATCGCGGAAAAAATCCAGCCCGGCCAAAACAGAACTCGGCGGATCGCGTGTTGTCAGTGCACAATGGAAACTGTGTTGCGTCAAATCGGGGGAGCAATCGTGAGCGAGTCATCGCGTATCGAGTCGAGGGGAATAGAGCGGGCCGTTCGCCAGGTGGGGGATGGCTGGAGCTTGCTGATTCTGTGGGAGGCGCTGAACGGAACCACGCGCTTCGACAACTTCCAGATCCGTCTCGGCGTTGCCCGGAACATCCTGTCCAACCGCCTGGCCAAGCTGGTGGACGACGGGTTGCTGGTCAAGCGCCCGGTGCGCCCCGGCGCCCGACGGCTGGAGTACCGCCTGACTCCGCACGCCGAGGCGCTGCGGCCTGTGCTGGAGCTGATGGATCGCTGGGGAAACGGAGCCGGCTCGGGCGACGGGCCCGCCAGCGGCACGGCGCTCAATGGCCGGGCCGTGGCCGAGACCCGGCACTGAGACCTTACCGGTAACGCGCCAGAACGGTTGCCGCCGTATCCAGATTGACCGCCTGGGCACTCAGGGCCCGGGCGGCGCGCTCGCATTCCTTTTGCGGCACCACCGAGAGCCCGACGCAGCGCATGTTCAGGCGCAGCGTCGCCTTCTCGTCGCGCACCTCGGCCTTGTACTGGTCGAACTTGCCCATCTGCTGCGACTCGGCGATGCCGTCGAGCACCTGAGCGCAGGTGACGCCCTGCCCGCGCAGCGCCATCGCCAGCGCCTGCTGCGCGTCCGGTGCCAGGCACAGCTTCCAGATCACGTCGAGCTGCACGGCGGGAAACAGCCGCATCAGCGTGCGCGCGCGCTCGTTGAGCGACAAATAGCCGGCCCGCACGCCGGCCGGCGCCCAGAACTCGTAGGAGGCGAGAAATGCGTTGGCCGTGATGCGGCCGCGAGCATCCTTCGGTGCGGGAACGTAGTCGCGGTCGGGCTCGGGCAGATGCAGCCCGGAGCGGACGAAGTCCAGCATCCGGCCGGCGGCGGTATTGAGCTTGCCCTCGGCGTTGTAGGGCACCAGCGTGACCTTGGCGCCGAAGGGCAGCGGGACCACCAGAAGCAGCACCTGTTGCCCGCCCATGTCGAGCACCGCCGTCGCTCCGTCGCCGCTCGGCTGGGCGTCGAAGGCCTGGGAATTCCCGTGCGTGTCCGAAAAGGTACCGTGGAAGCCCGCGTCGGCCGCCTCGACGGTCAGCGTGGCCCCCTTGGCCGCGTCGATGCCGTAATACGAGCCCGGCAGCGCTGCGGCGGCCTCGGCCCCACGCGCAGGCACGGACAGCAGCAGCACGGCCCAGATCAGGCTTGCCGCGAGCAGCCCCGACGCAAAACCTCGCAATTTTCTGCGCAGATTCATGATCGCCGTTATATTGCATGCCGGATGGCACGGCCACTGACGCAGGTCACAACGCAAGACCCGCGCGCGGAGTTGCACCGATGGACTGGGACAAGCTGAGGATCTTTCACGCCGTTGCCGATGCGGGCAGCCTGACGCATGCGGGCGAGCAGCTCAACCTGTCGCAGTCGGCGATCAGCCGCCAGATCCGCGCGCTCGAGGAGCAGCTCCAGTGCACCCTGTTCCATCGCCATGCGCGCGGGCTCCTGCTGACCGAGCAGGGCGAGCTGCTCTACGAGGCGACGCTGTCTATGAGCAAGCGCCTCAGCGCCGCCGCCGGGCGCATCCGCGACTCCAAGGACGAGGTGCACGGCGACCTGCGCGTCACCGCCACCGCCGGCTTCGGCACGCTGTGGCTGGTGCCCCGGCTGCACCGGCTATTCGAGACGCATCCGAACCTGTCGGTCAACCTGATTCTGACCGAGTCGATCCTCGACCTGCCGATGCGCGAGGCCGACGTGGCGATCCGCATGGCCAGCCCCCAGCAGCCCGGCCTGATCCGCCGGCCGGTGATGGAGGTGGCGATGCGGCTCTACGCCTCCAAGGCCTATATCCGGGCGGCGGGCATGCCAGAGAGCGTCGACGAGCTCGGCGCGCGCCGGGTGGTCTCGTTCAGCCCGAACTCGCCGCAGCCGCACGCGGCGGCCGAATGGCTGGCGCGGCACATCCACCCGCAGCGGCGCACGCATCTCATGATCAACAGCTATTTCGGCGTGCTCAAGGCGGCACTGAGCGGGCTGGGCATCGCCGCCCTGCCCGACTACATCACTCGCGACTATCCCGATCTGGTCAATATCCTGCCCGGCGAGGCAAGCCCGCCCTTCCCGGTCTACATCGTCTACCCGGAGGAGCTGCGCCGCTCACAGCGCGTGCTCGCGTTCCGCGACTTCATGGTGCGCGAAATCGAGACGTTCAATCGCCGCGGGGACTTGGCGCCCAGCGTTGCAGCGGATGCATAGCGGGTTTTCGGCCCTGCGACAGTCCTGCGCCTTGTCCGCCGCGGACATCAGGACTACATCCTTGATCGAAACGTTGCCTCCCAGCAGCGTTTCTGGTTGTGATACCTCCCTGTTGAACTAGGCCGGGCCGCAAGGTCCGGCTCTTTTTTTGGCTCTCGCGGCGGAAGCGGCAGCCGCTGCCGCCATGCAGGGGCAGACGGGCAGACCGCCGCGCGCTCTCGGCTACAGGTCGCTCACCCCAGAAATCACCGTCCCGGCAGCCCCGAGGCCGCTCAAACACTCACAATCAACCCGGACCAGTCAGATCGGGCTGCTCAGCAGGAGGCCTCTCATGCGTTTCAACGTGTCCATCTTCGCGGCAGCTCTCTCGCTGGCCGCCGCGCCGACGCTCGCATTGTGTGCACCGATGGATTCCGCCGGCCCGTCCGCCGCCGCCATCCTGGCGGCCCGATCTCCCGCCCAGCCCGGACCGGTCCTAACATTCCATGGCCCCCCTTTGCTGACCGACGAAGCCATGTCCAGAATCACGGCAGGCGAGGAGATCTCGATCTCGGTTCCGACGACCCATTCGCCGGTCTGCATTGGCGAGGAATCGGTCCGCCCCCCGAACGGCAGTGAATTTTCCAATGTGCGCGTGACGTTCAGCTATCCACCTTCGCCCTGCGGCGGGGAGGTGGAGTCATGAATCGCGATTACATTGTCTAACAGCAATTTGCCGTGACCGACTCGGACTCCTCGGCTCTGCCTCGCCGCCACGAAGCGGACCGCCGAGCACCGCCGGCGACCTCCGTCACGCGCTCGAAGCGGCGGGCGAGGAGTCCATTGATCCCAACCGTGACGGGTCGGGGGGGTGAGGACGCGGATCCAAGCGGCCTGTTGCCTGGGGCGTTGCAGACGCGGAGTTTGCAAGGCAAATGGGCCCAGCCAGCCTTGGCTGAGCCTCTGTCTTCTGGTGGAGCCAGCACGCGCCTGGCTATCCGGGGACCTCAACTGACCAGTATGTCGGCAACGATGCCGAGGACTGAGTGTCTTGCGCCCGCCGGCCGTGCGCGCGGACACTACGCCTCAATATCCAGGAGGCCACTTAATAGCCATAAAATCGCCGCATTTTTGCCTTTTTTTGACTTCAACCAGAAGACGAGTGAAATTAAAAGATTCGCCGTTCGAGCGAACTTTGGCAGGTGAGCAGTAATCCTGCACGCGCTTTGATTGCACGAGGGTCAATATCCTCTCGCGCATGATGTGTTGATATTGGCAAAGTCTTTGTGCTTGCAAAGACTTTGTCTTGTAGCGTCCAATAGTCGCAAAAACGAACTGAATCCAGGAAAAACCTGGCGTCGGGGTGGACATGCGAACAAGCCGCGAAAGCGGTGCTTGAACGCATTTGGACGGAGCAAATTGAGGGAACATGCTGATTGAATTGTGCACGCCGAGCTACGGCGACGTAGCCCTTAGGAAGATCTGTGCAATCAACGCACCTGTACTATTCTCGAAGGCCGGCTTTAGTTTCAGGCGCTTGATTAAAGCTTGTTCTTTTTGGAATGGAGGCGACACGACGCGGAAAGCCGCCAGGGCGGCTCTGTCGCGGGGGCTCCGGACACTGGTTCCTGCCCTGGCTGCATGCCTTGTGATGGCGGCATTGCCGGCCAACGCGGCGCAGACCGGTCCCGCCTCTGCCAAGAGCAAGGTGCAGCAACTGACCCAGTCGCTGGCATCGGTCTCCGCGCAGTTTGCGACGGCAACCGGATCGAGCCGCGGCGCGCTCAGCGGGCAGCTGGTTGAACTCGCGACGGAACGGCGCGCCGCACTTCTCGCGCTCATCGACAGCGCACCGGGCGAGGTCCTGAACGCGGAGCTGCCGTCTCGCATCGTCAACCGGCTTCCGGCCGGGGTGCAGGACCTCCTCGAATATCGCGGCACGATCGAGGGCAAGCTGCAGGTCGTTCATATCGACTACAAGAATCCGGACCAAAGTCACTATGCCTACAGTGTCGTCACCGATGCCGGAGCGCGGGTGTCGCTGCACTTCGCCAGCAAGCCCACGGAGCTCCTGACCGGCCAGCGGGTGATCGCGCGCGGGCTGATCGTCGAGGGCACGGACCAGACCGCGATGGCAATCCAGTCCGGGACCGACGACGTGCAGGTCGCCTATTGCTGCACCAGCGGGACGACAAGTGGGACCACGACGTCGGTATTGCCGCATACGTTCGGGGCCCAGAAAACAGCCGTGCTGCTGGTGAACTTCACCTACGATCTGTCGCAGCCGTGGACGGTGACGCAGATCAATGACTTCATGTTCGGGGCGGGCGGCGTCAGCGACTGGGTCTACGAAGTCTCGCAACATCAGACCTGGCTGGAAGGTGACACCTTCAACTGGTTGACGGTGGACGTGCCGGCGTCCGACCACTGCTCGCTGATCGCGTTCGCCGACATCGTTTACCAGGCGGCGGCGGATGCGGGGATTGATTTGTCGAGCTACGATCGCAGGGTGATCATCACGCCGAAGGAAGACTGCGCTTTTGCCGGGATTGCGGACGTCGGCGGATGGCCATCCGTTTCAAGGATCAACGGCTACGTCGAAATGCAAACGGTGAGCCATGAAATGGGCCACAATTTCGGCCTCCTGCACGCGCACGCGCTCGACTGCGGCGACGTCCCGCTGGGCGGCACCTGCACCAGCCTGCAGTACGGCGACAAGGCCGATACGATGGGCTCGTCGGATCCCGGACACTTCAACGCGTTCCAAAAGCTCAGGCTCGGATGGATGGACGAAGGCGGCACCGGGGCGCAGGTCGTTGCGGCGAGTACCGGAACCTACAAGATCGCACCCTACGAAACACTGCCCGACGGGCAGCCCAAGGCCGTGAAGATCCCGGCCGGCGTCGATGCCACGACGGGTGCGCAGAAGTGGTTTTACCTCACCTACCGCCAGCCGATCGGCGTCGACAGTTTTTTTGACCAGCTGTCCTACACCTTCTGCCGTGGCGACGTGACCGCGGGCGTCTTCGTGCATCTCGCCACCGATGGAGACCCCGACAGCAGTTACATGCTGCACATGAAGCCGCAATCTTGTTTTCAGGCCACCTATGGCAGCAAGGACTGGTTTGACCCGGCTTTGCCGATCGGGGGAACCTTCGTCGATCCGGCGACAGGCAATTCGTTGACCGTTGAGAGCGCCGATTCATCGGGGGCGACCGTCTACGTCGACATGTCCGGCGCAGGCACCTGCGTCGCGGGCAATCCCGTGGTCGCTGTCACGCCCGTCGCCAGCGACTGGGGCGCGCCGGGCGACACGGTGGATTACACGGTTACGGTAACCAACACGGACAGCACGGCTTGCAGCACGTCCTCGCTGGCGCTTTCGGCCAGCGTACCGTCCGGCTGGGGTGCGGGCTTTGCCAACTCCACCCTCTCGCTGCCGCCGGGTGCGAGCGCCTCGACCACGATGAGCGCGACCTCGGCCACCAGCGCGCCCGACGGCACCTACGACGTGCCGGTCACGGCGGCCGACGGCGCCGATGCCGGCTCGGCGAGCGCCACCTATGTGGTCAGCGCCTCGCTGGTCGACCAACCGCCTATCGCCCAGGACGACAGCGCGACGACCGACTCGAAGACCCCGGTGACCATCGCGGTCCTGAGCAATGACAGCGATCCCGACAACGACCCGCTGTCGGTGATCCAGGTCACCAAACCCAGCAAGGGAACGGCTGTGCTGAACAGCGACGGAACCATCACCTATTCGCCCGGCAGGAAGGCCAGCGGCTCGGACAGTTTCTCCTACACCATCTCGGACGGCACCCTGACGGCCAGCGCCAACGTCCAGATCAGCATCGCCAACGGCGGTGGTGGCGGCGGCAGCGGCGGGAGCGGCGGTGGCGGGTGGGGCAAGGGCGGCAAGCCCTAGGCCCCTCCCCGGAAAAGGAGAGAGGGCGGCGGGTCTCCCCGTCGCCCTCTCGTTTCTTGTCGAGCCGTCAGGCGGCTAGAGTACCGGCCCTCAGATCACGGCGTGAGCGCCGGACAGGTCAGACCGGTGTCGTTCGTCGCGCCGTCGAGGCAAAGCGGGCACGTGGCGTTGGTCGGCCCAGCCGTGACGGTGCCGATCCCGAACCCGGCGGTGCCGCTTGCCGAAGCAGTGTCCGAGAACTCGGCCGAATCCGGATTCGTGTTGTTCAACGTCGTCGGACTGTACGACGTTCCTGTCCACGTTTCCTCCTGACCTGGGGTCAGGGTTCCGATATCGATCGTCTCGTCGTCCGAGGTGTCGGTTGTGCCGCGATCGTCGACGACCGTGACACCTGTCAACGGCACGTCACCGGTATTCTTGACCTTACCGGTCGACTGCACGGTCACGAACGTGCCACTGGTGTCAACCCCAAGGCAGACAAGGCACTTCTTTGTCACCGTCAGGCCATAGGGTGGAGAGACATTCGGACACGTGGCCAGATTGGAGATATCCGAAACCACCTGGGTCGAACCCGGGTCCGTTCCGAGAGTTCCGACCGCGAACGCCTTGTCAGTCGGAGCGTCGACCGTCGTCTGCAGATCGTAGTCGCCCCAGCTTGTCCCTGAGGTGGTCGCCGTGAGACCGGAAGCAAGAACCGTCGTGTCCTTGGTGGAGTCGTACACGCCGTCGCCGTCGTCCTCGACGATCGAGACGTTGTAGATGGAGCCGCGCTGCGACGTCACCGTTCCGGAGAGATAATAGAGGTAGCGGTCGTCAGCTGTGCTGACGGGATCAGACCCGGAGGTGAAGGCGGGGTTCTGCGCCCTGCATGCCTTGGTCACGCTGAGGCCGCAGGTCTTGAAGTGGGATTCCGCGAAGTCCTTGAGCGACGCGGTCACCGAGGTCGACGAGCGCGTCTCGGCCAGGAACGCGCTGACGCACTGCGGCTCGCCGCCGAACACGTGGTCGATCGCGATGCCGCCTTCGAAGAAGGCAAACGGCGGAGCGTTATCGCCCGGACTTCCGCCCTTCGGCGTGTAGTCCCAGTACAGAGGGACCGAATTGTCGTAATTGCTGATGGCGCAGTAGTCCAAGCCATCATGGCCAGGGCAATTAGCGGTGCCTGCAGCCTTTTCGGTGTCCAGGGTGACCGTGTTCCCGTCCTTGTACGTGGTGCCGACATATGAGGCAGCGCCAGCGGCCCAGATGTAGACGCCCACATTGGCGTTTTTGCCGCTGTCGAAGTTCACCAGCACCAGGACATCGCCGTCCTCGTGATGTCCTGCGAAGGTCCCGTTGGCAAGTGGCGTCATGTCCTCCTTGAAGAACCAGAAGGCCAGTTCGGCGTCTCCGGCGGTGGCGATGCGGTCGGCGCCAAAGAAGATGTTGAGCCCATCGCCGCAATTCAGCGCCAGCGCATAGGCGTTGGTGATCTCGTCCTTGTCCGGGCTCGAACCGGAGGTATATTCCCACACATTGTTCACGCTCTTGGCCGCCTGCGGCAGACTTGTCTGCTGCAGGTCCGAACGGCCCCCGGTGAAGACCGTACTGTCCGAACCGGCCACGGGCGCGTCTGCGATTACCCCGGTCCGCGCGATGTAGTCGCACGAAGTCTTCGCCTCGATCGCCGTCTTGGCAGCCGCGTCGTTCGCGTAGGTGGCGTTCACGGTCTGCCAGTCGAGGCCCTCGCCGGCAGTAACGGTTTGAGTGTTATCCTGCGCATCGCCGTCGAGTTCGAATACTCCTGGGTCTCCGACGCTTGCCCAGGCCGGCCCGGCGAACAGCGCCATCGCACTGACCACCGCAACGCCGAGGACCGACGTCCTACATATGGATGCTAGAGCCATATTCGTTCTCCTGGTTCATGCTCGCGTGACACGAACCGGGGAGGCGATCGTCCCGAGAAGTCTGCCTTCGGCGCCGCGTATGCGGCTGTCTGCGACGGTCCAGGCCGCCTGCATTGCATAATTGATCGACCTGCTCGTTATAGCCCGGTCGCCTGGTAAAATTCCGTCAAGTAACCGTCTGCAATTCGGGGAACCAACCTCCTCCGTTCACACCACGCGACTCCTCCACATATTCAAGCGCCACCCCGAACTCCCATCACTTGGCTCAAATCTGGTTGCAATCCGCGGCGAAGCTCGATGCCACTGGATTGATCCGCTGCTCGC
>NZ_JBZSYN010000165.1:0-28399 GCF_058622915.1 Thermohalobaculum sp.
CGACCTGGAAGGTCCGGTAGAAGGTCTGGTTGGCCGAGCGCACCCGCAGGTCCCAGCCGAGGATCAGCAAGGCATCGCGCGAGGCGTCGACCACCTTCTCGGCGAACTCCTTCTTTGCCTCGAGTTCGAAGAGATAGCGCTCGCGCTCGGTCACGTCCTCGATCGCCAGGAGCACTTCCCGCCGACTGTTCTCCAGGTGGCCGGCATTCAGCAGCATGACGCGCCGGCCGATCCGCTCGAAATCGTGCTCGATGCGGAAATCCGTGATCCTGGTGCGGGCGTCACGCACTTCGCCCAATAGGTCCAGCAGCTCGGGAATGTTCCACTGCCCATTGCCGAGTGCGGCGAGCTTGCGTCCAACGCATTCCTCGCCGGAGACCTGAAACAGCTTGCAAAAGGCAGGATTGACGAGCGTCACGTTCAGGCCCAGATCAAGACCCAGAACCGGATGGCGCATCGTCGATACGATTCTTTCAGCAATCTCCGTCATGCACGCTTCGCTTTTCCGGCGCATGAGCCGGCACGCGCCGTCCGTTCTCTCGGCTTTCTGTCGTAAACATAGCCCGGCAACGGCGCACATCGACCGGCTGGCTCCGACCAAGGCGCCCGACCTCGTCGTTGGAAGCGGTCGCCGGAGCCCTTGAAACGGTCGCCAGACCTTGCATCGCGCGGCATCGGGATACGAGCCGGCGGATCGGTCGAAAGGTGGTGGTGGCGAGCTGTCCCTTCGCTCACTCGGCCCAATCGCGACCGGCAGCCTTGGCGCGCTCGCGCGCACTGGGGTTAACCGAGGGGACGAAGGGCACCTCGCAGACCTGCGCATCAACGGCCTGCCCCGATATCTCGGTATAGGCCTCGGGCAACTCGACCTTGAGCTCGGTGCCGATGCTCGCGTGCTCCCACGGCACATGACCGAGCGCGATATTGGTCTCGAGCTCCGGGGACCACCAGGGCGACGTGACGTAGCCCACGCGCCTCATGTCAGGCGTCGCGATCAGCCAGAAATCCGACGCATAATCCGTGATCGGAAGGCCGCCCATGCGCAGGCCGACGAGCTTGAGCTTGAAAGGGTAGGCGCCGGCGTCGATCTCGGCGCGCTGCGCCTCGAGCGCCGCCCTGCCGATGTAGTCGACCTGCTTGTGCCGCGGGACCTGGTAGGCGAGGTTGACCTGGAAGGGCGATGTCTCGACATCCATGTCCTGGCCCCACGAGAGGATGCCGGCCGCGATGCGGCGATGATGCGCGGGCGCGGTCACGCGAAGCCCGTACCGGGCGCCGTGACCACGGATCGCATATCACACGGCCTCGGCATTGAGGGTCGCGTCGCGTACGAAGACCTCGTATCCCTTCTCTCCGGAAAATCCGGTCTGGCTGACGATGACCGGGCATCCGCCGATCTCCGCCTCCATCAGACCATAGTACGAGAGGTCGCGGACCGCGGGGCCGACAAGGTCGGCCATGACATCCTCCGAGAGGGGGCCTTGCACCTGAAGCGGCGCGACATCGATCTCGGAGATGTCGACCTGGAACCTGTTCCCCAGGTTGACGCCCTCGAGCCAGAGCAGGAGGTCGGAGTCGGAAATCGAAAACCAGAATTCGTTCTCGCCCAGCCGCAGCAGCACCGGATCGTTCAGGATGCCGCCCTTCTCATTGCACAGGATCACGTATTTCCCGTGCATCGGCTCTATCTTTGCGGCGTCGCGCGTGATCACAAAGTTGACGAAGCTCTCCGCGTCGGGGCCGCTGACCCGGATCTGCCGCTCCACGGCGACGTTCCACAGCGTCACCCGATTTACCAGCGCATCGTATTCGGCCATCGTGCCCCCGTGCTCGGGGCGGACATAGCCGCGCGGATGATACATCCGGTTGTAGACGGTCGCACGCCAGCACCCCGCTTCGACGGACAGGTGCCAGAAGGGTGATTTCCGCACTCTGGTCGAGATCAGCATCTGTACCGGGGTCGGTCCGGTCTGGCGCAGATTGACGGGAACGAGCCTGTCAGTCTGGGTGATGCTCGGAACGTTGGGATGTGCCCTGTAGTCCTGGCTCATGGCTCAACCTCCGGTGTCATGCCCTCCTACATAGTATGCCGCCGCTGAGTCTCGACCTCAGTGTCGCCGGTGGAGCGATAGCCGGAACGAGATTTCCGCCCATGTCTGGACTGGAGGGCAGGTTGTTTCTAGGGTCGAGCGGCTGACTCGGTCGATGCTTGTGCCGATCCCTCGGCCGATCCCTCAGGGGCCCGATCCGGGTCCCCCGCAATCCCTCGGCGCGCAACGCTGGTGACGCGACAGATGCAACGCAAAGGGCCTGAGTCCGGTGCCGTTCGCCGGCGGAGCTTCGCCGGCGCACCGGTGCCCGGTCTGCCCCGTCGCCGGGGCGCACTCGATCGACACCGAAGACATCCCCCGCCATTCGAACTGGCGCCACGATCGGAGGTCCACCGCATGCGCAAGACGTTGATGGCGACGATGATGCTTGCGGGGCTGGTCGCAGCGGCCATCAGCATCGCTCCCCAGCGATCCGATGCCGCCCCGGCGGCGGCCGGTTCTGACTCGCAGGCGGGCTCGGCTTCCGGCAGCAAGCCGCTGTTCAGGAAGGTGCTTACCATCGTGCTGGAGAACACCGGCTACGAGGCTGCCATCAAGCAGCCATTCCTCGCCTCGCTGGCGCATCGCGGGGCGCTGCTGTCCAGTTTCTATGCAGAGACACACCCCTCCCAACCCAATTACATCGCACTTGTATCGGGCTCGACGCACGGCGTGACGGGCGATGGAAAGGTCACGATCGACGCCCGGCAGGTCGGCGACCTTCTCGAAGGCAAGGGGCTGGCGTGGAAGGTCTACGCGGAAGACTATCCGGGCGACTGCTTTCTCGGGGCGTGGAAGGGGGGCTATGTGCGCAAGCACGTTCCGTTGCTGAGCTTCAAGGACGTGCAGACGCGGCCCGGTCGCTGCGCGCATATCGTTCCGGCAACGCAATTGGCGCGAGACATTCGGGCCGGAACGCTGCCCGATTATTCGCTGTACATCCCGAACCGCAGGAACGACGGCCATGACACCAGCGTGTCCTTCGCCGATCGCTGGCTGTCGAAGACCTTCGGTCCGCTGCTGCAGGACCCCAGGTTCACCGCCGGGCTTTTGCTGGTCGTGACCTTCGACGAGGGCCCGCGGTCCTCGTCCAACCGGATCTTGACGGTTCTCTTCGGAGATTCGGTCAAACCCGGCGCCGTCTCCAAGAAGACGTACAACCACTACAGCCTGCTTCGCCTGGTCGAGGATCAGTTCGGCCTGGGACACCTGCAAGACAACGACCGAAACGCATCCGTCATAACCGGCATCTGGAAGTGAGCGCAGCCGGCACGCAAGGCGCCGGTTCATAAGGCAACCGGCGCGAGACCCAGGCGTCGCGTCGGCCGGGTCCAAGGCGCGCCGGCTCGCCCGAGCTCGAAGTCCGCCGCTGAGCCTGGTCCCGGCGAGGCGGGGTTGCGCAATCGATCCCGCGGCATTGCAGCCGGGCGAGCGACTGACTAAGAGTCTGTTCGGGGCCGACGGGCGAGGGGCTTGCGGCTTTCTTCGCAGGCGCGGACAGGCGCTGGTCGTCCTCGCTCCCCCGATATAGCGGCTCTCGCTGGCCGCAATCCGACCGGCAGCGGGCCAGAGGAGCCGACCGGGAGCATGGACAAGCTGAAGAACCTGCTACTGCTGGCGGTGTCGCTGGTCGTCTCGCTGGGCGTGTTCGAGGGCGTGCTGCGCGTCGCCTACCGATCGATCCCGATAGGGGTCGTCGCGCAGGCGCCGAAGTTCGAAGCCCGGACCGAGATCCTGAAGGCGCGCGGGGTCACCGTCGGTGCGCCGGTCAAGGTTCTCAGATCCTCGAAGGGCGGGCCGGACATCGTGCTGCCCCGGGACACGATGCAAAAGCTCGTCGATCCCGTGGACGTGAAATACGGCGCTCTAAGCACGGCTTACCGGACCGACGGCTTTTGCAATCCCAAGCCGCCGAAGCAGATCCCCGCCACCTTGGTCGGTGTCGGCGACTCGTTCACCTATTGCACCGCGGTGCGCATGAAGGATTCGTGGATCTATCAGCTATCCGCCCTGCTTCACGCGCCGGCCGTGAACCTCGGCATGCCGGGCAAGGGCCTCGACCAGTATTACGAAGCCCTGCGGCTCGAGGCGCCGCCGACCACGCGCATCGCAGTGGTGGGAATTTACGAGGGAAACGACCTGCGCGATGCCATGCAGTTCGACGCCGCCCGCAAGGCCAGAGCCAAGGGGGCTGCCGGCAGGCGCGACCGGAAGGTCATCCTGCACCTCGTGCGCTCGAGCGTGCTCAGCGAAAGCTATCTCGTCACCTTCGTTTGGGGCAGCGTGCGCACGCTCATGAAGCGCCTGTTCAACCCCAATTTCTCCTACAACGTCGAGGTCGGCGGACACAGGGTCGCGCTGAACGTCAACAACACCGACGTCGACGAGTTGCGGCACGCACGGCTGGTGCGGGACGGGAAGGTGACCCCGAAACGAATTCTCCAGCTGTGGGGCGAGCCGATCGGGTGGATCGTCGATCTGGCCAGGAAGCGCGGCTTCGTGCCGCTGTTCATCTATATCCCCTCCGCCTATACGGCCTATGCCAAGAGCGTGCGGTTCGATAACCCTAATAACGGCAAGGCGGTTCGGGAGCTCTCGCGGGTGCAGCGCAAGGTGTTCGCCGAGCTATGCCGCGAGCGCGGTCTGCAATGCCTCGACACCGTGCCCGCCTTCGACGCGGCGAGCGGCAAGCAGCTGACCCATTTCCCGTCCGACGTGCACCTCACGCCATATGGGCACCACGTGGTGGCCGAGGCCGTGGCCGGCTACATTTCGCACTCGCCGAAGCTCTCGGGCCTGCTGGCGCAGCCCTGAGCCAACCGCGGGCTCGCCGCCGCCGAACGGCCCGGTCCGGCGTCAGTCGAGCTCGTACTTGCTGGTGTAGTCCTCGCGCAGGGAGGGGTCCTGGCTGTCCTTGCGCAGCACCGCATTGCCGACGGCAAGCCAGTCGATGTCGGTGCCCATGAAGCAGCGGAAGGCATCCGTGGGCGTGCAGACGATCGGCTCGCCGCGCACGTTGAAGGAGGTGTTCACCACCACCGGGCAGCCGGTCAGATCGCGGAACGCGCAGATCAGCGCGTGGTAACGCGGGTTGGTCTCCGCGTGAACCGTTTGCAGGCGGGCGGAGTAGTCCACATGCGTCACCGCCGGGATGGTCGAGCGCGGCACGTTGAGCTTGTCGATGCCGAAGAGCTGCTGCTGCTCGGGCGTCATGGATCGACGGTGCTTGTCCAGAACCGCGGCCACCATCAGCATGTAGGGGCTGTCCCCGTCGAACTCGAACCACTCGGCGACCTCTTCGCGCAGCACGGACGGGGCGAAGGGGCGGAAGCTCTCGCGGTATTTGACCTTCAGGTTCAGGGTGCGCTGCATGGTGTCCGATCGGGGATCGGCCAGTATCGACCGGGCACCGAGCGCGCGCGGGCCGAACTCCATGCGGCCCTGGAACCAGCCGACCGCCTTGCCGTCGGCGAGCGCCCGCGCGGTCGCGGCGATCATGGCGTCCTCGTCGAGCACCTCGAAGTGCGCTCCGGCCCGCGCCAGCTCGGACTCGATCTCGGCCTGAGAGTAGGCGGGCCCGAGATAGGCGCCCTTCATCCCGTCATGCCCGGGCGGCAGCTGGCGATCCTTGCCCAGCTGCTCGTGCCAGGTCGCCAGGGCGGCGCCGACGGCCCCGCCGGCGTCGCCCGCCGCCGGCTGCACCCAGATGTTGCGGAACTTGCCATCCCGCGCGAGCTTGCCGTTGGCGACGCAGTTCAGCGCGACGCCGCCGGCCAGGCACAGATTGGGCATGGAATGTTCGGCCGCGAGCGTCCGGACCATGCGCAGCACGATCTCTTCGGTCACCGCCTGGACGGAGGCCGCCACGTCCATGTGGAACGGGGTCAGGCTTCCGCTCTCGGGGTCGCGCACCGGCTCGCCGAACAGCGCGGCGAAGCGGTCGTTGGTCATGGTCAGGCCGGTGCAGTAGTTGAAGTAGGCCTGATCGAGCCGGAAGGAGCCGTCGTCCTTCAGGTCGACGAGCCGGTCGAGAATGAGATCCTTGAAGCGGGGCTCGCCGTAGGGTGCCAGCCCCATCACCTTGTACTCGCCGCTGTTCACCTTGAAGCCCAGGTAATAGGTGAAGGCCGAGTAGAGCAGGCCCAGAGAGTGCGGGAAGCGCATCTCCTTGATCAATTTCAGCTCGCGGCCGCGGCCGATCGCGACCGAGCCGGTGGCCCACTCGCCGACGCCGTCGAGCGTCAGCACGACCGCCTCCTCGAACGGCGAGGGATAGAACGCGCTGGCGGCGTGGCTGAAGTGGTGCTCGGCAAAGAGCAGCCTGCCCGGGTCGGGGAATCCGCCATCGTGGGCGCGCAGCTTCTTCGCCAGCAGCGACTTCTGGAACAGCTTCTCCTTGAGCCAGACCGGCATCGCGATTCGGAACGAGCCGAACCCGCGCGGGGCACAAGCCACGTAGGTTTCCAAAAGCCGCTCGAACTTCACGAACGGCTTTTCGTAGAAGGCCACGTAATCCACGTCCGAAAGCTTTACACCGGCCTGTGCCAGGACATAGTCGATGGCATGCGCCGGATAGCCGGCATCGTGCTTCTTGCGGGTGAAACGCTCCTCCTGCGCGGCCGCCACGACCTCTCCCTCACGCACCAGGGCCGCTGCGCTGTCGTGGTAGAACGCGGAGATACCGAGAATCGTCGTCATCAAAACAGGGTGTAGATGAACGGTGCCACCGCCGAGCCCTGCGTCAGCACGAGAAGTCCGCCCAGCAGCGCCATCATGATGAGGATCGGAAGCAGCCAGAACTTCTTGCGAACGCGCAGGAATTGCCAAAGCTCAACAATGAACGACATGCTTCGGATCCTCGTCTAGAACTGATTTCGCATCGAGCTGCCGACGGTATCGTCCCGCTCCACCCAGTAGGACCGGACAGCGGGGTCGCGGCGGCAATGCAGTGGGTCCTTCTTCTGCAGCCGGAAAATCAGCGCGACCGGAGTCACGGCGACGAAAAACAGAACGCCCATCACCACCGGAGCGACGATCCGCCCCAGCAGCAGGCCGAACCGGAACCACAGAAGGTTCAGCGGCCTCAGGAGAGCCGGCCGGGCCAAGCTGACGCCGGCAAACAGGACGGCAAGTCCGAGCGCCCACAACCGCGGTGCCGCGGCGTGGACAAGCGGCCACAGACCCGCGATCAGAAAGACTCCGGCAAAGACGAAGCCGAAGTTCCGGTCCGAGCCCGCCTTGGCAGCGTCGTGTTCCTGATGGTCGATCATTCCGCCCTAATGCTTGTTGCCCCCCGCGCGAGGCGGGGCATGTCCTAGCTGATCCGCGATCGCTTGACCAGACTTGGCGGATGCCGCCGGCCTGCGCCGGCGTTGCGTCGCCGGGCCGCCTCCGGTTGTCGGGTCGGCGCAAGGGCCCTGGCTCCGGCGCCGGCCGCCTTCGGGCCGCTGGCATCCCGACGGGGCATTCGCCTCGATCGGCGGCAAGACGCCCCGTCGCGCGGTGGACGACGAGGGCGAAGCCGCCGGTCTGGCGATGCAGCCGCGCGCGCCCCGACCGGGAGGCGGCACCCGCCCTGTCGCCGGCCCATTGGCGGCGCCACGGCCGGCGTGTCTGCACGACGACGGCGCGCGGTCGCCATAGCGTGAATGACGTCATGTTGTGTCTGCGCCTGCGCGACCGTTAGACTGGCACTGCCCCGCAGCGCCGATATCTGCCAGATCGACCGGCCGGGTTGAGAGGGCCCGCGAAATGACCGCCGCACCCGTCCTGTCGATCTCGCGCCGGACCCGGCGCACGCCCTTCACCGCCCGCGTCGAGGCGCATGTCGTCAAGGGCTACACCGTCTACAACCACATGCTGCTGCCGACCGTCTTCGAGACCCTCGAGGCGGATTACCATCACCTCAAGCGCCATGTGCAAGTGTGGGACGTCTCCTGCGAGCGCCAGATCGAGCTGCGCGGCCCCGACTCGGCGCGTCTCGTGCAGATGCTGACGCCGCGCGACCTGAGCGACGTGGCGCCGGGACGCTGCCTCTATACGCCGATGGTCGACGAGACCGGCGGGATGCTGAACGATCCGGTCACCCTGAAGCTGGCCGAGGACCGGTGGCGGGTCTCCATCGCCGACTCGGACTTGCTGCTCTGGATCAAGGGCATCGCCTGGGGCCGTCGACTCGATGTCTCGGTCGAGGAGGCCGACGTCTCGCCGCTCGCGGTGCAGGGCCCGAAGGCGGAGGAACTGGTGGCCCGGGTCTTCGGCGAGACGGTGCGCGGGATCCGCTTCTTCCGCTTCGCGACCCTGGAGTTCGAAGGCCAGCCGCTGATCGTCTCGCGGTCCGGATACTCCAGGCAGGACGGATTCGAGATCTACCTGGAGGGCCAGCAGCTCGCCGAGCCGCTGTGGGATGCCCTGTTCGCCAAGGGGCAGGACCTTCTGGTGCGTGCCGGCGGCCCCAACCTGATCGAGCGCATCGAGGCCGGCCTTCTGTCCTATGGCAACGACATGACCCGGGAGAACACGCCGCACGAATGCGGACTGGGAAAGTTCTGCTCGACCTTCGCTGCGGTGGGCTGCGTAGGCCGCGATGCGCTGCTCCGCGTGGCGTCCGAAGGACCGGCGCGCCAGATCCGCGGCCTCGCCATCCGCGGCGAGCCGCTGCCCTACTGCCGCGAGCCATGGGCGGCGGCCGCGGGCGGCGCCAGCGCCGGCCAGGTGACGTCGGCTGCGTGGTCTCCGGACCTGGGGACGAATGTCGCGATCGCGATGATCGAGCGCGCTTACTGGGAACCGGGCACTGCCCTCGAGGTGGCGACGCCCGATGGCCCGCGCGTAGCGCGGGTGCGCGCACTCCCGTTCGTCTAGGGCGCGCAGGCAGGCTGGCACCGCGGTCGGTCGACCCCGGCGCCCTTAGCCAATGACCGCCGCTGCCTGTGTGAGCGTATCGGAGATCGAGCCGTCGAACAGCTCGCCGCGCTCCGGCGCCTCCACATAAGCCTCTGGTTTTATTGGTAGGCCCGGACGGACTCGAACCGTCGACCCACTGATTAAAAGTCAGTTGCTCTACCAGCTGAGCTACGGGCCCGCGCGGCGGCGAAACTAGGTGGGCTGGCACGCACGGTCAAGCCGGATTCGGCCGGCTGGCGCGGCCTCGGGCGGCCGGGTCGGTCTCAGCCGCGTGCGCGGGATCGGCGCCGGGGTTTCGCGGTGCCCTCGGGCCGCGGCGTCTCGCGCAGGCCGTAATCGGCGAAGGCGCGCTGTGCCTCGGCGATCTCGGCCTCGCTCAGCAGCACCGGCCCGCCCACTGTTAGCGCGGTGACGTACTGGCGCGCCAGCGCCTCGAGCTCCACCGCCAGCCACATGGTCAGCGCCAGCGTCGGCCCGGCCACCAGCATGCCGTGGTTGGCCATCAGGCAGCCGTTGCGGTCCTGCATGGCGGCGAGCACCGCACGCGACAGCGCCTCGGTGCCGAAGGTGGCGTAGTCGGCGCAGCGGATATCCGCGCCGCCGAAGGCCGCGATCATGTAGTGCACCGGCGGGATCGGCTTGCGCGCGATGGCCAGTGCCGTGGCGTGCGGCGCGTGGGCGTGCACGATGGCGCCGGTCCGGGGCCGGGCACGGGCGAGGTCGAGGTGGAAGCGCCACTCGCTCGAGGGCCTGAGCGGTCCCTCCCAGGCGCCGTCCTCGCCCGCGAGCGGCATGGCGGCGATCATCTCGGGCCCGAGCGTGTCATAGGCCACGCCCGAGGGCGTGATCAGCAGCCGCTCGCCGAGCCGCGCCGAGACGTTGCCCGAGGTGCCCTGGTTCAGCCCCGTGGCGTTCATCTCGCGGCAGGCGGCGACGATCGCCTCGCGCAGCATGCGTTCTTCGCGGGTCATGGGCGCTCCTCCCGTTCCTGCACCGCGACTTCAGCAGAGCCGGGCGCGGGAGACAAGCCGGGCGAGGGGTTGCCCCGGCCCCGCGCCGGGTGGGCACGCGTGCCCACATCGCTAACGCATTGGTAAACAACGACTATCGGATTTTGCCCTGTGTGTCCCTAGATAATCGCCTTCTCCAGGAACGGCCGCCCCTGGGCGATGCGGGCATAGCCGAGCTCGCTCAGGTCGAGGCTTCGGTAGCCGCCATGCACGACCAGCTCGGCGATGGCGCGCCCCGTTGCCGGCGACTGTTGCAGGCCGTGACCCGAGAAGCCGTTGGCGAACAAAAAGTTGCCGACCTCCGGATGCGGGCCGATCACCCCGTTCTGGTCGAGCGCGTTATAGTCGTAGTGTCCGGCCCAGCCGCGCACCAGCTTGATCGCCTCGAAGGCCGGCACGCGCGCAGCCATCACGGGCCAGATTTCCTCCTCGAACTCGTCATAGGCGACCTCGAAGTCGCCCGGATCCACCGGGCCGTCGTCTTGCGGCACGGTTCCGGCGAGGTAGAACTCGCCCTCCGAGCGGCAATGCACGCCCGAGGGGTCGATGGTCAAGGGCAGCGGCTGGCCCAGCTCGGCGCGGCAGTCGAACACGAACAGGCAGCGCTTCCTCGGCTCGACCGGCAGGGCGATGCCGGCGAGCCGTGCCACCCGCCCGGCCCCCGGCCCGGCGGCGTTGACCAGCGTGCCGCAGGCCACCGTCTCGCCCGAGCCCAGCGTCACGCTCTCGACCCGCCCGCCGCGCCGCGCGATGCCCGCGACCTCGCCGTGCAGGTACTCGACGCCGCGCTCGCGCGCCTTGCGGCGCCACCACTGCAGCATGGTCAGGCCGTCGAACCAGCCCTCGCCGTGCCCGTTGAAGCTGCCCAGCGCGATGCCCTCAAGGTTGTAGAAGGGGAAGCGCCGGGCGATCTCGTCGGGCGTCAGAAGCACGGTCGCCGCGCCGCAGGCCGCCTGCACCTCGCGATTGGCGCGCAGCACCGGCACGCCCGCCTCGGTGGCGAGGAACAGGTAGCCGATTTCCTTGAGCGTGATGTCGGGGATCTCGGGGTCGCCGCCCAGCCGTTCGCGAAAGCTGCGCACATACTCGGTGCCGAACATCGACATGCGCACGTTCACCGCGTTGGAGAACTGGTGGCGAATGCAGCTGGCCGACAGCGCGGACGACGCGTGCGTCAGCGCCGGGTCGCGCTCGACCACCAGCACATGGCCGTCGAAGCCGGGGTCCGAGGCCAGGAACCAGGCGATGGCCGAGCCGACCATGGCGCCGCCGACGATCACCACGTCATAGGCGCCCCGTGCCGGCCGCTCCGAGATCGGGGCGAGGCCCATGCGCTCAGTCCTCCTCCGGCAGGTCTTCGGGCGCGGCGCCGTAGTCGCGCACGGCCGCCTCGCGCGAGACGTAGCCGAGCGCCACGTCGCGCCCGAGCCTGTCGCGGTCGCGCTCGGCAGGCGGGCCATAGCCGGCGCCGCCGGGAAGCGCCAGCTTGACCCGGTGGCCCGCCGGCACCTCCTGCCAGCCCTTGGCGCGCATCGGCGTGCCGTCGTCGAGCTCGAAGCGGGTGGCGCCGCCGGTGGCCCCGCCCTCGCGCCCGCGCGCGGGGTTCCGCATGCGGTCGAACATGGCCGAGAAGGTGAACTCGTGGCCCTCCAGCGCGCCGATCTCCATGAACTGGCCGAGCCCGCCGCGCTGGCGCCCGGCCCCGCCCGAGTCGGGCCTCAGCTCCTTGCGCCAGATGACGATGGGGCCGGTGTGCTCGGTCGCCTCCACCGGCATGGTCATGACGCCCGAGGGGAAGGCGGTGGCGTTCATGCCGTCGAGACCTGGCCGCGCGCCCGAGCCGCCGCAGTTGAACATCAGCACCTCGGCGCGGCGCGCATCGGCCGGCGCGTTGCCGTCGCGCCGGGGGCGGAAGCTGAGGTGGAAGTTGCACAGCGCGCCGGCGCCCTCGGCCGGCACCGTGCCGGGCAGCACCTTGTGCAACGCGCCCAGCACCGTGTCGGGGATCATGTGGCCGATGACATGCCTCAGCGCCACCGGCGCGGGGTCGGTGGCGTTGAGGATGCAGCCCTGGGGCGCGGTGACCTCGAAGGGCGCCAGCGAGGCGGCGTTGTTCGGGATCTCCGGCGCGATGGCGCATTTCAGGCCATAGCAGGCATAGGCGCGCGTGTAGACCAGCGGCACGTTGATGCCCTTGGGGTCGATCGGCGAGGTTCCGGCAAAGTCGGCGACGATGCGGTCGGCGCGGATGTCGAGCGTGACCGCCAGCCGGATCGGCGTGGCGTAGCCGTCCACCGTCATCTCGTTGATCGCGAGGCCGCGGGGCAGGGCGGCGATGCGCTCGAGCGTGGCGCGCCGGCTGTGCTCGAGGATGAAGGCGGCGACGTCCTCGAGGCCGTCGAGCCGGAACTCGTCGAGCATGTCCACCAGCCGCCGGTGCCCGGTCTCGTTGCACGCGGCCAGCGCGTAGATGTCGCCGGCGACCTGGTCGGGCTCGCGCACATTGGCGCGCACCATGGCGATCAGGTCGCGGTTGACCGCGCCCTGGCGGGCGAAATGCATGATCGGGATGCGCAGGCCCTCCTCGTAGACCGAGCCGGCATCGGCGCCGAAGCCGCGCCCGCCGATGTCGACCACATGCGCCGTGCAGGCGAAGTAGCCCACATGGCGCCCGCGGTGGAACGAGGGCGTCACCACGGTGATGTCGTGCAGGTGGCCGGTGCCCTTCCACGGGTCGTTGGTGATGTGGACGTCGCCCTCGCGCATGTCCGCGGTGCCGATCTCGCGCATGAAATGCCCCACCGACTCGGCCATCGAGTTGACGTGGCCGGGCGTGCCGGTCACCGCCTGCGCCAGCATCCGGCCCTCAAGGTCGTAGACCCCGGCCGAGAGGTCGCCGGCCTCGCGCACCGAGGTCGAGAACGCGGTGCGGATCAGCGCCCGGGCCTGCTCCTCGACCACCGAGATCAGCCGGTTCCACATCACCTGCATGGCGACGGGGGAAAGCGTCATGGCCCAGCCTCCCTGTGTGCAGTCTCGCGGGCGACCTCGATGCTGCCGTCGGCGCGCACCGTGGCGGCGAAGCCCTCGGGCACCACCACGGTGGTCTCGGCCTCGGTGATCAGCGCCGGGCCGGCGAGGCGGTTGCCGGCGACGAGGCTCTCGCGCGCGGCCAGCCCCGCCGCGACCGTCAGGCCCGAGGCCGGCTCGAACAGGTCGCGCTGCGCCGCGGGCTCGATCTCGGCGGTGGGGCCCGGCGGCGCGACGGGTGCGGTCATGGGCGCCGGCGTGCCCGCCTTCACCGCCCAGCTGGTGACCTCGACCTCGACCCCGTCGACGATGCGGCCGAACAGCGTGCGGTAGGCCGCCTCGAACAGCGCCAGGCAGCGCGCGGCGGTGGGCGCGGTCGCGTCCTCGGGCGCCAGGTCCACCCGGATTTCCCAGCCCTGGCCGACATAGCGCATGTAGGCGCGGCTCTCGAAGGCGATCTCGGCCCCGGTGCCGCACGAGCGCACGAAGGCCGCCGCCTCCTCGCGCAGCTCGGCCAGGGCGCGTGCCGCCGCCGTTGGGCTGAAGCCCGACAGCGTCATGCGCTGGCTGCGGGTGGTCTCGAAGCTGAACGGCGCGCGCAGAAAGCCGATCGCCGAGCCGACGCCGGCGCCGGGCGGCACCAGGAAGCGCTCGATGCCGAGCTTGTGGCACAGCCGCCCCGCGTGCAGCGGCGCCGCGCCGCCGAAGGCGATCACCGTGTAGCCGGCGAGGTCCTCGCCGTTCTCCACCGCGTGCACGCGTGCGGCGTTGGCCATGTTCTCGTCCACCATCTCGGCGATGCCGAAGGCGGCGGTGGTATCGTCGAGCCCAAGGGGCTCGGCTACCTCGCGCCGGATCGCCTCGGCCGCGGCCTGCTGCGAAAGCGCAATCGAGCCGCCGGCGAAGCCTGCCGGGTCGATCCGGCCCAGCGCCACGTCGGCGTCGGTCACCGCGGGCCGCGTGCCGCCGCGCCCGTAGGAGGCGGGCCCGGGCTCGGAGCCGGCGCTCTCGGGCCCGACCCGGATCTGGCGCATGGCGTCCACATGCGCCAGCGACCCGCCGCCCGCGCCGATCTCCACCATGTCGATCACCGGGATCGAGATCGGGATGCCCGAGCCCTTCTTGAAGCGGTAGCTGCGCGCCACCTCGAACACGCGCGCGGTCTTCGGCGCCTGGTCGCGGATCAGGCAGATCTTCGCCGTGGTGCCGCCCATGTCGAAGGAGAGCACGCGGTCGAGCCTGTGCCGCCGGGCGAGGTCGGCGGCGAAGATGGCGCCGCCGGCGGGGCCGGATTCGACCAGCCGCACCGGGAACTCGGCGGCCGTCTCGAGCGAGACGATACCGCCGCCCGAATGCATCAGGAAGACCGGCGCGCCGACGCCGATGTCGCTCAGCCGCGCCTCCAGCCGGCGCAGATAGGCGCGCATCATCGGCTTGACATAGGCGTTGGCGCAGACGGTCGAGAACCGCTCGTACTCGCGCATCTGCGGCGAGACTTCCGAGGAGAGCGAGACATCGACGCCGGGCAGCCGCTGGGCCAGCACCTCGCGCACCAGCCGCTCGTGCGCGTCGTTGGCGTAGGCATGGATCAGGCCGACGGCGACGCTGGCATAGCCGCGCCGCCCCAGCGTCGCGGCCAGCGCCTCGACCTCCGCCCGGTCGAGAGGCTTTAGCACCCGGCCCGAGGCGGCGATCCGCTCGTCCAGCACCAGCCGGTGGTTGCGCGCGATCAGCGGCTCGGGAAGCGTCAGGTTCAGGTCGTATTGCTCGAACCGGCTCTCGGTGCGCATCTCGATCACGTCGCGAAATCCCCGCGTCGTGACCAGCGCGGTCCGCGCCCCCTTGCGCTCGATCAGCGCGTTGGTGGCCAGCGTCGTGCCGTGGATCACCATGCCGACCGCCTCCGGCGCCACCCCGGCGCGGGCGCAGACCCGGCCGACGCCCTCGATCACCGCCTCGTCCGGCGCCGCATGGGTGGTCAGCAGCTTGACCGAGCAAAGCCGCTCGCCGGCCTCCAGCACCACGTCGGTGAAGGTGCCGCCGATATCGACGCCGAGCCGGATGGGGGTGGTCATCTTGCCTGCCGTCTTGCCTGTCGCTTTTCCTGCACGGACTCGCCGCCCCGGCGACCGGGTCGGGCGCTCGCAGCCTCAACGGAACCGGGGTCGGGGCCCCGGGTCAAGCCCGAGGGGGTGGCCGGTGGCCGGGCTGATGGCGCGGCCGGGCCCGGTGGGGCAGGGCGCCCGCCAGGGGCGCCCCGCGGGCCGCTCAGCGGATGTAGGTCAGGTGGAACTTGCCGTCCTTGCCCACCGTGCTGACCGAATAGAAGCCCGGCACGTCGCCGTTCTTGTCGAAGTCGACCGAGCCCGAGGCGCCCTCGTAGTTGATGGCGGTGCCTGCATCGATCAGCTTCTTCGCCTTGGCCCACTCGCCGGGCCGGATCACCACGCCCGGCGGGTTGGCGACCGCGCGCAGCGCCGCCGAGATCTTCGAGCGGTCGGGCGAGCCGGCCTTCTCGATGGCCAGCGCCGTCAGGAAGGTGGCGTCGTAGCCCTGGGTCGCATAGGGCGCGGCCGGGTCGAACTTGGTCGCCTTCTTGTAGGCGTTGGCAAACGCCGGGTAGCTCTTGTTCTTGGGGTCGGCGGCGGCCGCGGTCAGCCAGATGTTGCCCGCCAGGTTCTTGGCGCCGATCTGGTTGATCACCGACTTGTCATACATGCCGTCGGCGCCGAAGAACTTGTGGAAGGCTCCGGTCTCCAGCGCGTTGCGGATGATGGTGATGCCCGAGCCGCCGTAATAGGCGAACAGCGCCAGCGCCTGCGGCTTGCCCTGCGACAGCGTCGCCACCTCCGAGCGGTAGGAGGCCTTGTTCGGCTCGTGCACCTGGTCGGCGGTGATCGTGCCGCCCATCTTCTTGAACTCCTCGACGAAAACCTTGGCGATGCCGGCGTTGTAGTCGTCGTTGGAGTAGGTCACCGCCAGCTTGCGGAAGCCCTGCTTCCAGGCGACCTTGGCCAGCGCCGCGCCCTGATAGGCGTCCGAGGCGGCGACGCGGAAGACCAGGTCGTGGTCGTCGAGATGCGTGATCTTGGGCGCCGTGGCGGAGTCCGAGATCGAGACCACGCCCGCGGGGATCGTCACCGCCTGCACCATGCCGATGGTCGCGCCCGAGCACGAGGCTCCGACGATCGAGACCACCTGCTCGACATTGACCACCTTGTTGCCGGCGTCCACGGCCGCCTTCGGGTCGCACTGGCTGTCGGCCAGGATCATCACCATCTTCTGGCCCTTGAGCAGCCCGCCCTGCGCGTTCACCTGGCTCGCGGCCAGGTTGCGCCCCGCGACGATCGGCGCCACCAGCTCGGCGATCGGGCCGGTCACGCCGGCGACCGAGCCGACCTTGATGTTCTGCGCCGCCGCAGGGGTGGCGATCAAAGCGGCCAGCGCCGCTGCTGTTGTCAGGCGTTTCATCATTTTCAACTCCCTGTGCTCTCCGTCTGTGTTACCGGGGCACGCTGGCCCCGGACTCGTGGATGCGGTTTTGGCCGGACCTCCGGCAGAATCCCCTCCGGACGCCACTGCAGGATGATTTGCAGGATCAGGCCTATCAAGAAAATCCGCACATAGGGCGCCTTGAGCGCGAACTCGGGCGGCAGCTGGATGGTCAGGATCTCGGTGGCCGACCAGACCACCCACAGCAGCATGGCGCCGAGGATGGCGCCGCGGTTGTTGCCCGAGCCGCCCGCGATCAGCATCACCCAGACCAGGAAGGTCGCGGTCAGCGGGTCGCTGACCTGCGGGTCGATCTGGCGCAGGTACTGGGCCACGATGGCGCCGCCCAGCCCCATCAGCGCCGAGCCGATGACGAAGCCCTCGAGCCGGAAGCGCTCGACGTTCTTGCCCGCCGCCGCGGCCGCGACCTCGTTCTCGCGGATCGCCGTCATCACACGGCCCCAGGGTGCCCTGTGCGCGCGCTCCAGCGCCAGGTAGGCCAGGGCGACGATCAGCAGCACCATGGCCAGGAAGGCCAGCTTGTCATAGGGCTCGGGCAGGTGCTCGAACGCCTTGGGGATGTTGCTCACCCCGCGCGGCCCGTTGGTCGCCCAGATCTCGTTCTTCATCACGAGGCGGATGATCTCGGCGATGCCGATGGTGGCGATGGCCAGATAGTCCGAGCGCAGCCGGATGCAGATCTTCGCCACCCCGTAGGCGACGATGGCCGAGAGCACCATCGCCATCAGCATCGCCGCCGGGATCGGCCAGTCGTATCCGCCCAGATGCGTGTCGTAGTCCGGCGTGGTCAGGATCGCCTGGGTGTAGGCGCCGACCGCGAAGAACCCGGCGATGCCGGCGTTGAACAGGCCGGTGTAGCCCCACTGCACGTTCAGCCCCAGCGCCATCACCGAGTAGATGCCGCCCATGGTCGCGAGGCTGATCAGGTAGATGAAGTAGCCGTAGTACTGTTCCATCACAGCACCTTGCCCTTGAAGATGCCCTGCGGGCGCACGACCAGCATGACCACCATGATGGCGAAGGCCACGCCGGCCTTGTAGCCGGGCGACAAGAGCGGCGTGGTGCCGATCCAGGGATAGGCCGAGATTTCCTCGGCAATGCCGATCACCAGCCCGCCGGCGATGGCGCCATAGGGCCGGCCGACGCCGCCCAGGATCGCCGCCGCGAACATCGGCAGCAGGATCCTGAAGCCCATCATGGTCTCGACCTGGGTGTCGATCGCCAGGAAGATGCCAGCCGCCGTGGCCAGCGAGGCGCTGACGATCCAGGTCATGCGCACCACGGCCTCGGTGTCGATGCCCGTGAGCGAGGCCAGCTCGGCGCTGTCCGAGGTGGCGCGCATCGCCTTGCCGATCCTGGTCCTGGTCAGCAGCAGATGCATGGCGGTGACCAGCACCACGGTGGCGACGACGATCATGACGTGCTTGGGCAGAATCCGCATCGGCCCGACCGTCCAGTGGGTCAACACGAGCGGGATCATCGCGTGCAGCTGCACGCCCCAGAAGAACTGCACCGCCGAGCGGATCATCAGCATCATGCCGAAGGAGGCGATCACCAGCATGATCGTCGGGCTGCGGCGGAACGGCTTGTAGAACACCTCGTCCACGCCCAGCGACACCGCCGCCGTCAGCGCCATGGCCACGGGCGCCACCACCAGCGGATGCGCGCCGGTCAGGTGCACCAGGCTCAGGGTGAAGTAGACGCCCAGCGTCAGCGTCGCCCCGTGCGCGAAATTGGCGAAGCGCAGGATGGCGAAGGTCATCGACAGGCCGATGGCGCCCAGCGCGTAGATGCAGCCCAGCACGATGCCGGGGATCAGGTAGAAGTTGACGAACTCGGTCATGCCGCCCGCCCGCCCGAGCCGCTAGCCGTGGTGCCCAGGAACATGCGCGCCACGTCCTGATCCTCGCTCAGCTCGCGGCCGGTACCGCTGTAGCGGCTCTCGCCGTCCACCAGCACATAGCCGCGCGCGGCGATGGCCAGCGCCTGCTTGGCGTTCTGCTCGACCATCAGGATGGTGGCGCCGGCGTCGTTGATGCGCCGGATCATCTCGAAGATGTCGCCGCGGAACTTGGGGCTGAGCCCGGCGGTCGGCTCGTCGAGCAGCAGGATCTTGGGGTGCAGCATCAGCGCCCGGCCCATGGCCACCATCTGCCGCTGCCCGCCCGACAGCGCGCCCGCCGGCTGGCGCCGCTTGGCGCGCAGGGGCGGGAACAGCTGGAAGATCTCCTCGATGCGCGGGCACGGGTCGGCGTCCGAGACGTAGGCCCCCATCTCCAGGTTCTCCTGCACGCTCAGCGAGACGAAGACGTTGCCGACCTGCGGCACATAGGCGACGCCGTGGCGCACCACCTGCTGCGGCGGCATGTTGGTGATGTCGCGGCCCGACAGCCGCACGGCGCCCTCGGTGATGTTGAGCAGCCCGAACACCGCCTTCATGGCCGTGGACTTGCCCGCCCCGTTCGGGCCGATGACGACGACGATCTCGCCCTCGTCCACGTGCAGGCTGATGCCGTGCAGGATCTCGGTCTCGCCGTAGCCGGCGTTGACCTGCTCGAGCTCCAGCACCCGGCTCATGCCACTTCGCCCCCGAAATAGGCGTCGATCACGCGCGGGTCGTCGGCCACCTCCTCGAAGCGGCCCTGGGTCAGCACGCGGCCCTCGGCCATGACGATGACCGGGTCGCACAGCCGCGCCATCAGGTCCATGTCGTGCTCGATGATGCAGAAGGTGTAGCCGCGCTCGGCATTGAGCGCCCGGATCATCTCGACGATCTTGTTCATCAGCGTCGGGTTGACCCCGGCGCCGGGCTCGTCGAGCAGCACCAGCTTGGGGTCGGCCATCATCGCCCGGCCCAGCTCGAGCAGCTTCTTCTGCCCGCCCGAGAGGTTGCGCGCCAGCTGGTCGCGCAGGTGCATCAGCCCGAGGAACTCCAGCGCCTCCTCGGCCCGCTCCAGCACGTCCCACTCGCGCTCGGTGACCCGCCCCGGCGTGAACCAGGTGGCCCACACGGACTCGCCCGGCTGGTCGGCGGGCGCCACCATCAGGTTCTCCAGTACGGTCAGCCGGCCGTATTCGCGCGGGATCTGGAAGCTGCGCACGATGCCCAGATGGAACAGCGCATGCGTGGGCAGCCCGGTGACGTCGCGCCCCTCGAACAGGATCTTTCCCGCGGTCGGCTTCTGCGCCCCGGCGATGATGTCGAAAGTGGTGGTCTTGCCCGCGCCGTTCGGCCCGATCAGCCCGGTGATCGAGCGCCGCCGCACCTCGAAGCTTGCGCCGTCGACGGCGACCAGGCCGCCATAATGCTTGGCAAGGTTCTCCACGCTCAGGATGGGCGTGCTGTCCATCGGGCCCCCGGATGCCGCTGGCGCCCCGCACGTGGTGCCGCGGCGCCGACTCGCTTGGTTTTAAAGCATTGTTGCGCTGGCCGATACAAGCCTTGCGGCGCCGTCACGCGGCGGCGCGCTCAACCGGCGAAGGGCCGGATGATCTCGATGGTGACCTTGCCGATCACCGGCCCGGCCCATTGCTCGGACTTCCAGATGAAACCGCTGTCCGGCTCGACCCAGTAGGTGTTGACGACCTGCCGGGCCTGGTTGGTGCAGACCTCGCTCATGCGTACCACGTCGAACTTGATCTCGACGATGTCGATGGTCTCGCGCGCCACCCTCTGGTAGGCGCAGTCCAGCGTGATGCCGTATTGCTGCCCGGTCTTGGGCTGGAACTGGTACTCGCGGAACACGCTCCTGGGCCAGTCCGCCAGCGGTGTCCGGTGCGCGATCGGGTCGTTCTGGGCGAAGCGCACCGCGGCCAGGTCCAGCGCCACCCCCTCGGTGGCGTCCAGTGCGCCGCCAAGCATTCGGACCGAGCGGCCCGCGGCGTCGCGGTAGTCCAGATAGCCGCCGTTGTTCGCGATCGGCACGAGATAGGCGAACCCGGCGCCGAACGAGATGCCGATGGTCGCATACGGGATCTTGTTCAGCTCGGCGCGGGTGCGCTTTGGCGCCGGCGCCTGCTTCGGCGGCGCGACGGAGGCCTTGACCAGGGATCCGACGCGCTCGTAGATGCCCGGGCCCTGGCTCGAGCAGGCGCCGGCCGCAAGCCCCAGGCCCAGCGCCAGGGCAAGCCGGCCCCCCCGAACGGCGGTCCGAACAGCGCCCCGGACGGAGCCCCGGACGCGCCCCCGCGCGAGCGCGACCCGCGGCCTCATTTCCAGAACCCTCCCCACTCGGTCCGCATCCCGCCGCGGTCCATGTCTTCGACGTAGGGGTAGAGCGGGTGGGGCAGGATCAGCTGCTGGCCGCCGTCGCGGGTCAGCGGCCTGATCACCGTCGAGTACTGTCCGCGCGTCGCGAACGGCCCGGCCCAGTTGAACGGGATGGTCAGGAAGATGCCCTTGTCGAAGCTGCCCTCGCCGAACTTCGAGAACGGCACGTCGGTCAGGGTGAAGAAGCCGCCGATCTCCCAGCCGTTGGAGAAGCGGCGCTTGAGCGTGAAGGTGCCGCCCCAGTCGCCGGCGAGATAGCGCCCGGCGTCGATCTGCGTCATCAGACCGTAGTATCCGGTATTCCAGTAGAGGCTGGCATGGCCGGTGATCACGTCATAGTTCTGGAAGCCGAACAGGTCGTTGAAGTCGCGCTTGCGCACATAGTTGATATTGCCGCCGATGCCCCAGGACTGGTCGGCCGGCTTCCACAGAAGCTCGGCGCCGATGCCGCCGTACATCCACTCGAAATACCCCGCCGAGATCCGCCCGTAGAGCCCCTCGCCCAGCTTCCTGACATAGTCGACGTTGAGCTGGTAGATGCCGGGGTCGCCCTGCTTGAGGTACTTGGCCAGGTCCGAGCGCACATGCGGCAGCTGCGAGCCGGCGCCGCGCTTGATCTGGTCGAGCTGGCCGACGATGCGCTTGCGGATCACTCCGGTGACGCTCAGCCCCGGGGTCAGCTCGACATTGCCGACCAGATCGACGGAAAGGTCGGCGCGCACCGGCTGGTCCGGGTCGAACAGGTTCAGCGGCGTCACCGGGTTGACGCTCCACGAGAAGCGCGGGAACTGCTGCATTGTTCCCGCCACCTTGCTCCAGTCGGGCGGCGGCGCGTCCGAAACGCTGGCCGAGACCCAGCTCTTCCAGGTGGCGTCGGGGCGCCCCACGTCGTCCTCCAGCGCCGCGCGCGGGATCACCACGGCTGCGGTGGGCAGGCTGCCCTGCACGGGCACGATCTCGAACTGCGACACCGAGGGCGGCATGATCGACGTCATGGCCCGCGCCGTGCGCCCGATGGCGCGCGGCATCTGATGGTAGCGGCGGTTCTCGATGTAGACGGTGGCGCGATGCGGCCGGATCTCGATGCCGAACAGGCCGATGCGCTTGGGGTCGAGCGCCTTGGCCAGCTCCTCGACGATCTTGCGCCGGCGCGCCGCGTCCTTGTACCAGTCGGTGGGGTACTTGGTCGCCGCGCGCACGGTGGCGTGGATCGCCCGCTCGCCCGCGGGGCGCAGTGCCACGGTGCAGACCACGGTGCCGTCGGGGTGGCGGAAGCTGACTGCGTCGATCATGCCGTATTCGGCGTCGATCGAGCGGGCCGCGTCGTCGGGGCAGACATAGTCGGCCGAGGCGGGCAGCTCGGCGCTCGCCCAGCGCACGCCCTTGACCGTGGTCACCTTCACCTTCGTGATCCCGGCGTCGGTGAACGAGCCGGTCGCCGGCTTGCCGCTGAACAGCTTCTCGACCTTGCCGAACAGGCCGGCGGTCTGTTTCGGCCCCGGTTGCGGGCGCGGCTGCACCGGCATCGGCGGCGGCTCGTTGTCGTACTGCCAGGCCGGGCGGAACGGGTTGCCGCTCAGGCTCAGCCGGACGCCGAAATCCTTGCCGTACATGTAGTAGGCGCCGAGATCGACCCCCTGGGTGAGGCGGTACTCCAGGCCGAAGTTGAACGGGATGTTGCGCTTGAACGCGCCGAAGCTTTCCTCGCGGCTGTAGTCGTCCGAGCTGTACTCGGCCTTGAGGTGCAGCCCGTCGATCGGCGTCTGCCACGACACGCCGCCGAAGACGCTCATGTTCTGGCCCGAGAAGTAGCGGCCGAGGTTCACCGTGCCGCCGACGCCGGTATTGGCGCTGCGCGTGCACAGCCGCGCCGAGAGCGTGCAGAACGGGTTGTGGATCGAGTTGTCCCCGGCCAGCCGTCCCCAGCCCAGGCCGCCGGTCAGCTTCAGGTCGCCGCCCAGGAACGACTTGGTCGCCACCACGTACTCGCCCGAATAGATGCCGGTGCCGAGAAAGTCCTGCAGCCCCAGCGCGACGGAGGGCCAGTCCGGCCCCTCGGGCATGAGCTGCAGCTTGATGTCGAAGCTGCGGTCATAGAGCGTCTGGCCCGGCGAGGCGGTGCCATTGAGCACCGAATAGCGGAAGGCCGTCTCCAGCCAGGGCAGGAACTGGACGCTGGCGGTGTTGCGCAGGAAGCCGCCGAAATAGCTGCTGGTGAAGCTGACCTGGGCGTCGGGCTGCACCTCCGCCGTGGGCATGTCGATCAGCCCGGTCATGCCGAACAGGTTCTGCTCGGGCCGCGGCGGCGGCTTGGGCTGCTCGGCGCGCGCGGGTGCGCCCGCGACGGCGACGACTCCCAGCACCGCGAGCGCCAGAACGGCGCCCCGGCCTGCCCAATGCCTTTGGACCGATCCCCCGCTCAACCTGCCCCCTCCTGCCTCAGCGCGGACCATATGTCGTGGGGCAGGGGCGGGCAAGGCTGCAATGTCGCCCCGGCGCTCCCGGCTGCCCAAGGCGCGCGGTCTGTTGCATTGCTGCGCGGAGCGAATTGACCGCGGGCCCAGCGTTCATGTATTGTTCACCACGCGTCCGCGCGCCCAGCCGCAGAGGTCCCCGATGAGCGCATTCTCCGCCCCGATCTCCGAGCAGATCTGGGACATGAAGTACCGGCTCAAGAGCCCCGAGGGCGCGCCGCTCGACCGCTCGGTCGAGGACACCTGGCACCGGGTCGCCCGCGCGCTGGCCGCCGCCGAGCCGAAGAAGGTGCGCGTCGGCTGGGAGCGCAGGTTCCTCGCCGCGCTCGAGGGTTTTCGCTTTCTGCCCGCGGGCCGCATCCTCGCCGGCGCCGGCACCGGGCGCTCGGTCACGCTGTTCAACTGCTTCGTCATGGGCGCGATCCCCGACAGCCTCGATGGCATCTTCCACAGCCTCAAGGAAGGCGCGCTGACCATGCAGCAGGGCGGCGGCGTCGGCTTCGACTTCTCCACCATCCGCCCCAGGGGCGCACCGGTGGCCGGCATCGGGGCGGACGCCTCGGGTCCGCTGTCGTTCATGGACGTGTGGGACGCCATGTGCCGCACCATCATGTCGGCCGGCTCGCGCCGCGGCGCGATGATGGCCACCATGCGCTGCGACCATCCCGACATCGAGGCCTTCGTCGACGCCAAGCGCGACCCCGGCCGGCTGCGCATGTTCAACCTCTCGGTGCTGGTGAGCGACGCCTTCATGGAGGCGGTCGAGGGCGACGGCCCCTGGGACCTGCGCTTCGAGGGCCGCGTCTTCCACACCGTGCGCGCGCGCGATCTGTGGAACCGAATCATGCGGGCGACCTACGACTATGCCGAGCCGGGCGTGATCTTTATCGACCGGGTCAACCGCGCCAACAACCTAGGCTATGCCGAGGCGATCAGCGCCACCAACCCCTGCGGCGAGCAGCCGCTGCCGCCCTATGGCGCCTGCCTCCTGGGCTCGATCAACCTCGCCGCGCTGGTGCGCCGGCCCTTCGAGGACGGCGCCCATGTGGACGAGGCCGAGCTGGCCGGGCTCGCCGCCACCGCCGTGCGCATGATGGACAACGTCACCGAGGTCTCGCGCTTTCCGCTCGAGGCGCAGGCCGCCGAGGCCCGCGCCAAGCGCCGCATCGGCCTCGGTGTCACCGGCCTGGCGGACGCGCTGATGATGACCGGCCTGCGCTACGGCGCGCCCGAGGCCGTGGCGCAGACGGGCGCCTGGCTGCGTGCCTTGCGCGACGCCGCCTACCGCGCCTCGGTCGATCTGGCACGCGAGAAGGGCGCCTTCCCGCTGTTCGACCGCGACAAGTACCTCGCCGGCGAATTCGTCCAGGCGCTGCCTCAGGACATCCGCGCCGGCATCGCCGAGCACGGCATGCGCAACGCGCTGGTCACCTCGATTGCGCCCACCGGCACGATCTCGCTGGTCGCGGGCAACGTCTCCTCGGGCATCGAGCCGGTCTACGCCTTCTCCTACACCCGCCGCGTGCTGATGCCCGACGGCTCGCGCACCGAGGAGGAGGTGGTGGACCACGCGGTCGCCGCCTTCCGCGAGAAGTTCGGCGCCGACGCGCCGTTCCCCCGGCACTTCGTCGACGCCCAGTCGCTCGGCCCCCTCGACCACGTGGCGATGCAGGCCGAGGCGCAGAAATTCGTCGACAGCTCGATCTCCAAGACCATCAACTGCCCCGCCGACATCGCCTTCGATGCCTTCAAGGACGTCTACGCCGAGGCCTACCGCCGGGGCTGCAAGGGCTGCACCACCTACCGCCCGAACGAGGTCACGGGGTCGGTGCTCAAGGCCGCCGCGGGCGAGAAGGTCGAGAGCCTTCCCGCCACCGCCGAGGCGCCCGATCACCCCGGCGACGTGGTCTGGATCGCCGAGCCGCTGGAGCGGCCCGAGACGCTCGCCGGCGTCACCTACAAGCTCCGCTGGCCCGACAGCCCGCACGCCATCTACATCACCATGAACGACGTGATCGCGAACGGGCGCCGCCGCCCGTTCGAGATCTTCATCAACTCCAAGAACATGGAGCACTACGCCTGGACCGTGGCGCTGACGCGCATGATCTCGGCGGTGTTCCGCAGGGGCGGCGACGTGAGCTTCGTGGTCGAGGAGCTCAAGGCCGTGTTCGACCCGCGCGGCGGCGCCTGGATGAAGGGCCGCTACGTGCCCTCGATCCTGGCCGCCATCGGCGGCGTGATCGAGCGCCACCTGGTCGAGATAGGCTTCATAGAGTCCGAGGGCACCGGGCTCGCTGCCGACCCCGCGACCCGGGCGCTCGCGGTGGGCGAGAGCGGCCCCGCGCCGGCCACCTGCCGCGCCTGCGGCAGCTACAACACAGTGATGCGCGAGGGCTGCGAGGTCTGCCTCGACTGCGGCCACTCGCGCTGCGAGTGATGCCGGCGCCCGGTGGCAGCGGGGCGCGCCGCCCCGGGGGCGCGGTGCGGACGCGGGTCCGGTGCCGCGGCCGGCGCGACGCCCGGCACCAGCGTCATTCGCCGGGCTCTTTCCGGCGTCCCAGCGACCGGCCGAAGTCCGGCGCGGGGATGTCCTGGCCGGCCTCGATGATGCCGCGGCGCACGGCGCGGGTCTGCGTGAAATAGCCCTCGAGGAAGGCGCCGTCGCCCATGCGGATGGCGCGCTGCAGCACGAACAGCTCCTCGGCGAAGCGGCCCAGCACGTCCAGCGTCGCCTCGCGGTTGTTGAGGAACACGTCGCGCCACATCACCGGGTCCGAGGCGGCGATGCGGGTGAAGTCGCGAAAGCCCGCGGCCGAGAACTTGATCACCTCGCTCTCGGTCACCCGGCGCAGGTGTTCGGCCACGCCCACCATGGTGTAGGCGATGGCGTGCGGCACGTGGCTGGTCACCGCCAGCACCAGGTCGTGATGCGCCGGCTCCATCAGGTCGACCTTGGCCCCGGTCGCCTCCCAGAAGGCGCGCAGCCGCGCCACCGCCTGCGCCTCCGTCTCGGGCGGGGGCGTCAGGATCAGCCAACGGTCCTCGAACAGCTCGGCGAAGCCCGACTCGGGCCCCGACTGCTCGGTGCCGGCGATCGGGTGCGCGGGCACGAAATGCACGCCCTGGGGCACCTGCGGGCCGACCGCCTCGATCACTGCGCCCTTGACCGAGCCGACGTCGGAGAGGATGGCGCCCGCCTTCAGCTCCGGCGCGATCTCGCCGGCCACCGGCCCGCAGGCGCCCACGGGGACGCACAGGATCACCAGGTCGGCCCCGTCCGCCGCCTCGCGCGCGGTCTCCGCCACCCGGTCGCAAAAGCCCAGCCTCGCCGCCGTCTCGCGCGTCGCGGGGCTGCGCGCATGGCCGACGATCTCGCCCGCCAGCCCGCCGCGCCGCGCCGCCCAGGCGATGGACGAGCCGATCAGCCCCAGCCCGATCAGCGCCAGGCGCTCGAACATCGGCGCGCTCACGGCGCGGCCCCGAAGTCGCGCATCGCCTCGGCGACCGCGCGGCAGGCGGCCTCGTCGCCCACGGTCACGCGCAGGTGCCCGGGCAGGCCATAGGCCTCCATGCGCCGCACGATCAGCCCGCGCCGCTTGAGGAAGGCATCCGCCTGGGCGGTGCGCCCGCCGGCCTGGACCAGCAGGAAGTTGCCCTGGCTCGGCACCACGGCGAAGCCCGCCGCGCGCACCTCCTTGGCCAGCCAGTCGCGCCACACCTCGTTGGTCACGGCGCAGTGCTCGACATAGGCGCGATCGCGCAGCGCCGCCTCGCCGCAGGCCAGCGCCGGGGCGGTCACGTTGAACGGCCCGCGCACCCGGTTGATGACGTCGATCACGTGCGCCGGACCGTAGGCCCAGCCCAGCCGCAGCGCCGCCAGCCCGTAGATCTTCGAGAAGGTGCGCGTCATCACCACGTTCTCGCGCCCGCGCACCAGCGCGATGCCGCCGTCATAGCCCGGCCCGCGCACGTATTCGGCATAGGCCGCGTCGATCACCAGAAGCGCCGGGGCGGGCAGGGCGCCCGCCAGCCGCTCCAGCGCCGCCGCCTCGACCATGGTGCCGGTCGGGTTGTTCGGGTTGGCCAGGAACACCAGCCGCGTGCGCTCGCTCAGCCGCGCCGTCATGGCGTCGACGTCCGCCGTCAGCTCGCGCTCGGGCACCGCCACCGGCGTCGCGCCCGAGGCCAGCGCCGACAGCCGGTACATCAGGAATCCGTGCGCCGAGTGCAGCACCTCGTCGCCCGGCCCGGCATAGGCGCGGCACAGAAGCGAGATCAGCTCGTCCGAGCCCGCGCCGCACACGATGCGCTCCGCCTCGATGCCGTGCAGCTCGGCGATCGCCCGGCGCAGCCGCGCGTGGCCGCCATCGGGGTAGAGCGCCAGCGCCCCCGCCCCCGCGACATAGGCCTCGACCGCCTTCGGGCTCGGCCCCAGCGGGTTCTCGTTCGAGCTCAGCTTGATGATCCGGTTGGCGCCGGGCACGCTGCTCTCGCCCCCGACATAGGGGTCGATGTCGAGCACGCCGGGCCGCGGGCGGATGCTGGGATGGGCGGTCATGCGTCGGTCCCTCACCTCGGTCTCCGCCCCTCTAGCGCCTCGCGGGCCGCTTGGCCAGAGCCCCAGAGGCCCGGAACGCTCCGCCCGGCGGCGCGTTTGTGCTGGTCAGGGCCCGGGCGCATCTGCGCGCTTCGGCCGCCACCGACCAGACCTCGGCACGGAAGGAACACGCAATGAATTGGGACCAGATCAAGGGCAGCTGGCACCAGCTCAAGGGCCGCGCCAGGGAGAAGTGGGGCAAGCTCACCGACGACGAGATCGACCGCATCGACGGCAGCCGCGAGACGCTCGCCGGCTTGATCCAGGAGAAGTACGGCGTCGCCCGCGAGGAGGCCGAGCGCCAGGCCGACGCGTGGATGAAGCGTCTGTGACGGCGCGCCCGCGCCCCCGGGCGGGGCAGCGCCGGCCTCAGCCGGCCATGCGCCCCAGCGCCGCCCGGGTCTCCTCGACCAGCTTCTCGAGCAGCTCGCCCGCCGCCAGCTCGCGGCTCAGCCCCGCCGCCTGGCCCGACCACAGCGCCAGGAAGTCCGGCACCCCGGCCTCGGCGC
>NZ_JBZSYN010000166.1:0-9313 GCF_058622915.1 Thermohalobaculum sp.
GGCGGCCGTGATCGTCAACCCCAACAACCCGGACGGGCGGCGCTGGGAGCCCGGCGAGATCGCGCTGATGGCCGAGGCGCTGTCGCTGCTCGTCGTGGACGAAAGCTTCATGGACCCGACACCCGACCTCTCCGCCGTGCCCCAGGCAGGGCGCGGGGCACTGCTGGTGCTGCGCTCCTTCGGCAAGTTCTTCGGGCTGGCCGGCGCGCGGCTGGGCTTCGCCATAACGGCGCCGGACAAGGCGCGGCAGCTGGCGGCGCTTCTGGGGCCCTGGGCGGTCTCGGGACCGGCACTCGCCCTGGGCGCGCGGGCGCTGGGCGACCGCGACTGGGCCGATGCGACCCGCGCCCGGCTGGCCGATGACTGCGCCCGGCTGGTGGCGCTCGGCACGGCGGCCGGCTGGCGGCTGATCGGCGAGGCCGGGCTGTTCGCCACCTTCGACACCGAAGGCGCCGGCGAGGCACAGGCCCGGCTCGCAGGGGCGCGGATCTGGAGCCGGACCTTTCCCTGGTCGGAGCGCTGGCTGCGGCTCGGCCTGCCCGGCGACCCGGCGGGCTGGCGCCGGCTCGAGCAGGCGCTGGGCGGGGCATGAGGCGCGCCGGGCCGCCCGATCGACCGGCGCGTCGCTTCGCCGATCCCGGCCGGGAAGGCTGAGCGATGCTGGCGCTGGCGCTGATCCTCGACGCCGTTTGCGGCGAGCCCGACTGGCTGTGGCGCCGCGTGCCCCACCCGGCCGTGCTGTTCGGGCGGCTGGTGGAGAGGCTGGAGCGCCGGCTGAACGCGGGCGAGAATCGCCGGACCAAGGGGGTGCTGGCCGTGCTGGTGCTGGCGCTGGCGGCCGGTCTGCCAGCCGCGCTCTTGTCCTGGGACGGCTTCGGCGGCGTCTTCGAGGTGCTGGGCGCGGCGGCGCTCCTGGCGCAGCGCAGCCTCGCGGACCACGTCCATGCCGTCTCGGCCGCGCTCAGGGTCTCGCTCGCCGAGGGGCGCCAGGCCGTGGCGCGGATCGTCGGGCGCGACCCCGAGACGCTCGATCACTCCGGCGTGGCGCGGGCGGCGGTCGAGTCCGCGGCCGAGAATTTCGCCGACGGGGTGGTGGCGCCGGCCTTCTGGTTTTTGCTCGCGGGGCTCCCCGGCATCGCGGTCTACAAGGCGGTCAACACCGCCGACTCGATGATCGGCCACCTGAACGGGGGCTACCGCGAGTTCGGCTGGGCGGCGGCGCGGCTCGACGACGCGCTGAACTGGATCCCGGCGCGGCTGGCGGGCGCCGCGATCTGCCTGGTCGGCGGCGGCCGGTCGGCCTTTGCCGTGATGCGACGCGACGCCCGCCAGCACCGCTCGCCCAACGCCGGCTGGCCCGAGGCGGCGACGGCGGCCTCGCTCGGGCTGGCGCTCGCCGGGCCGCGCAGCTATGGCGGGGTGGTCACGCAAGACCCCTGTCTCAATGCGGACGGCCGCCGCCTGGCGCATGCGCGCGACATCGACGACGCGGTGGCGCTCATCTGGCGCGCCTGGGGCGTGGTGCTGGCGGCGGCTATTGTGATTGATCTGGCCACGTGACCACCTTTCCGCCGGTGTCGTCGCCAGGCAGGGGCAGTTGGGCGAGGTGGAACTCGCGCAGCAGCCGCACGGTCGGCTTGGCGGCGAAGAAGGCCGAGCCGACGACGAACAGCGTGGTCGCGGTGAACTGCGTCGCCGTGTCGTAGAACAGCACCGAGCCGATCAGGAAGGCGAACGCCGCGACGAAATCGAACGCGGTATAGACCTTCTCGTAGCGCGACCAGATCTCGGCGTGGCGGTCGGACTGGCCATAGCGGCGGAAGCGGAACAACTCGCGCAGGGCCATGGCTCAGAACTCCACGCCGATCTGCGCCTTGATGCCCGAGCGGAAGGGGTGCTTGACCAACTCCATCTCGGTGACCAGGTCGGCGATCTCGACCAGCTCGTCGCTGGCATTGCGGCCGGTAAGAACGACGTGGGTCATCGGCGGCTTCTCGGTGTTCAGGAACTCCACGACCTCCGCGATGTCGAGATAGTCGTAGCGCAGCGCGATGTTGATCTCGTCGAGCAGCACCATGCGGAAGTCGCCCGAGCGGATCAGCTCCTTGGCCTTCTCCCACGCGGCGCGGGCCATCTCGGTGTCGCGGGCGCGGTCCTGGGTCTCCCAGGTGAAGCCCTCGCCCATGGTGTGGAACCGGCAGATATCGGCGAAGCGCTGCTCGATCAGGTCGCGCTCGCCGGTCGCCATGCCGCCCTTGATGAACTGCACCACGGCGCAGGGCAGGCCATGGGCGATGCAGCGGAAGATCATGCCGAAGGCGGCGGTGGTCTTGCCCTTGCCCTTGCCGGTGTGCACCACGATCAGGCCCTTCTCGCCGGTCTTGGTGGCCATGATCTTGTCGCGTGCGGCCTTTTTCTTGGCCATCTTGGCGGCGTGGCGGGCATCGGCGTCAGGCGTCGGCGTGGCGGTCATGGCTGTCTCCCCTTGATCGGGACCTCGACCGGACAGGCCGGTCTCGCCGCATTGAACGTGAGGCCGCAGCGCCCGGTCAAGTCGGGCGGCCCGCGCCCGGCTCGCCGCTGGCCGCCGCTCTTCCCGCCGCGAGCCCGTCGAGCAAGGATCGGGCGCGGTTCGACCGGGGCTGCCACAACCCGCGCTCCGCGGCCTCGATCAGCCGCTGCGCGATCTCGCGCAGCGCCGCCGGATTGGCCTGGGCGATGAAGGCGCGCACCGCGTCGTCCTCCAGCACTGCCTCGTGCACGAGGTCGAAATGGTGGCTTTTCACCGCGCGGGTGGTGGCGGCGAAGGCGAACAGGTAGTCGACCGTGGCGGCGATCTCGAAGGCGCCCTTGTAGCCGTGGCGCATGACGCCGGCGAGCCATTTCGGGTTGACCACGCGGGCGCGCACGACGCGGCCGATCTCCTCCTCCAGCGTGCGGATCACGGGGCGCTCGGGGCGTGAGTGGTCGTTGTGGTAGACCGGCCGCGCGCGCCCCTGGAGATGCTCGACGGCGGCCGCGGCGCCACCCTCGAACTGATAGTAGTCGTCCGAATCCAGCAGGTCGTGCTCGCGGTTGTCCTGGTTTTGCACGATCCCCTCGGCCTCGCCCAGGCGGGTCTCGAACAGCGCCCGCTCGCGCGTGCCCTCCGCCTCGCGGCCATAGGCATAGCCACCCCATTCCAGGTAGCTCTCGGCGAGGTCGGCACGATTGTCCCACAGCCGCTCGTCGATCAGCGCCTGCAGGCCGGCGCCATAGGCCCCGGGCTTCGAGCCGAAGACGCGATAGCCGGCGCGACGGTGCGCCTCGGTCTCGTCCGCGCCCCCGGCGATCAGGCGTGCGCGGTCGGCACGGTGGCGCGCGGCCAGCGGGTTTTGATCCTCGGGCTCGTCGAGCGCCATGACCGCGCGGGCGGCGGCGTCGAACAGCTCGATCTGGGCGGGGAAGGCGTCGCGGAAGAAGCCGGAGACGCGTAGCGTCACGTCGACGCGCGGGCGGTCGAGGTGCTCGAGCGGCAGGATCTCGAAGCCGGTGACGCGGCGGCTGGCCTGGTCCCAGCGCGGGCGGGCGCCGATCAGCGCCAGCGCCTGGGCGATGTCGTCGCCCCCTGTGCGCATGTTCGAGGTGCCCCAGGCGGTGACCACCAGCGCGCGCGGCCAGTCGCCCTGGTCCTGCAGGTGGCGCTCGATGAGCAGCGTCGCCGAGTGCCAGCCGAGCGTCCAGGCGGTCGGCGTGGGCACGGCGCGGCTGTCGACGGAATAGAAGTTGCGCCCCGTCGGCAGCACGTCCGGCCGCCCCCGCGTCGGAGCGCCTGAGGGGCCCGGTGCCACGAAGCGACCCGCGAGGCCGTCGACCAGCGCCCGCCGCTCGGCCTCGCCGCAGCCACGCAAGGCCGGCAGGATCTGGCCATGGATCGCCTCCAGCACCGGCGAGGTGTGTCGGAAGTGCTTCGGTGTCTCGGGCCACTGCAAAGCCAGGACGGCGAGCTTCTCCAGCCTTTCGACCGTGTCGCCATTGGTCCGCCAGGGATCGGCGACCCCGCCTGCGGCCCAGAGGAACTTGTGCCGCGGGCCATCGAACGCCGCACCGAGCTCGCAGTCGAGCGGGTCGAGCAACTCGGGCTCGATGCCGCAGTCGCGCGCCAGCGCGCGGATCAGCGAGGCATTGCCGCCCTGCCCGTCCCCGCGCGGCGCGCGCACCAGGGCGATGGCGAGGTCGCGCTCCAGCTCACCCGTCGGCGAGGCGCCGAAGATGTGCAGGCCGTCGCGGATCTGGCTCTCCTTGAGCTCGCACAGATAGGTGTCGAGCCTGGCCAGCGCCGTCATCTCGTCCATCCCGGGCGTGATGCCGGCGTCCTCGTCGAGCCGGCTGGCCGAGACCAGCGAGCGGATCTCCTTGCGCAGGTGCTCGAGCCGGCGCGGGTCGACGCCGGCGGCCTCGTAATACTCGTCGACCAGCGCCTCGAGGTCCTTTAAAGGCCCGTAGGTCTCGGCCCGCGTCAGCGGCGGCGTCAGGTGGTCGAGGATCACGGCCGCCGCCCGGCGCTTGGCCTGCGTGCCCTCGCCGGGATCGTTGACCACGAAGGGATAGAGGTGCGGCACGGGGCCGAGCGCGACCTCGGGAAAGCATTGCTGAGACAGCGCCACCGACTTGCCGGGCAGCCACTCCAGGTTGCCGTGCTTGCCGAAGTGAACGATCGCGTCGGCGCGGAACGCGTCGCGCAGCCAGGCATAGAAGGCCAGGTAGTTGTGCGGCGGCACGAGATCGGGGCTGTGATAGGTCTCCTTCGGCGCGACGTTGTAGCCGCGGGCGGGCTGGATGCCGACGACGACGTTGCCGAAGGTCAGGATCGAGAGCGCGAAGCCGCCACAGTCCAGCGCGCCGGGCACATGGAACGGGTCGGCCTCGGGCGGACCCCAGCGTTCCTCGACGCGGCGGCGCACCTCCCAGGGAAGCTGGCCCCAGACCTGCTGGTAGGCGGCAAAGCCAAGGGTCTCGCCGCCCTCGCGCCGGGCGCGGTCGGCCAGCCAGTTGGTCGGGCCTGCCTGGATCTTAGCCATGAGCTCGGCCGCGGTCTCGGGCGCGCCCTCGACGCGGTAGCCCTCGGCCTTGAGCAGCTTCAGCGCGTCGACCACGCTTTCGGGCGTGTCGAGGCCGACGCCGTTGGCCAGCCGGCCGTCCCGGTTGGGATAGTTGGCCAGCACGATCGCGACGCGCTTGTCGGCCGCCGGCGTGCGGCGGAGGCGCGCCCAGGCCGCGGCGAGGCGGGCGGTGAACGTTACCCGGTCGCCGCGGGCGCGGTAGGCGGCGACGCGGCACTGCGTGGCCTCGTCGAAATAGGCCTCGCCCTTGAAGCTGACGGCGCGGGCCAGGATGCGGCCGTCGACCTCGGGCAGCGCCACGTTCATGGCGATGTCGCGCGCGGACAGGCCGCCCATGCCCGCCTCCCACGCCTGCTCGGTGCCGCCGGCGAAGACGGCTTGCAGCACCGGAACGCCGGGGCGGTCGAGCGGCGTCGGCGCGTGCGCGTCGGCCTGCGGCGAGGAGACGGCAAAGCTGGTGGCGTTGATGACCACGGCGGGCGGCGCCTCGGCGAACAGGGTCTCCAGCGTGCCGGCCGAGACCGGGTCCTTGAGCGAGGCGACGAACACGGGCAGCGGCGCCAGCCCCTCGGCGAGGCAGGCCTTGACCAGGCGGTTGACCGGGTGGAGCCCCGCGCCCTGCACCAGCGCGCGATAGAAGACGATGGGCACGACAGGCGCGTCCGGGGCCGGCCAGTCGGCGCGCGCGGTCTCGAGGTCGGCGATGCCGGCGCCGGGCCAATAGACCCCGGCGCGCAGCAGGGGGCGGGCGGCCGGCGGGGCGGAAAGCGTCGCCTCGCCGTCCCCGGCGCCCGCCAGAAGCCATTGGCAATAGCGCAGAAAACTCGCCGCATTCTCCGGACCACCCTCGACCAGATAGGCCCAAAGCGCGTCGTAGTGCGCGGCAGCCAGGGTGGAGACGCGGCGCAGTGCCGCGTCCTGCTTGTCGTCGCCGGGCAGCGCGGCGAAGGGAATGCCGGCGGCGCCGAGACGGGCGGCGAACTGCTCGAGCCCGTAGGGCCAGTAGCCCTCGCCGCCGAGCACGCGGGCGATGACGAGGCGCGACTTGGTCGCCGTGCGGTCGAGGTAGAGGTCGACCGACATCGGGTGCGCGAGGTGCAGCAGCGAGGCGAGGCGCAGCTCCGGCGCCTCGGCGCCCAGCCCCGCCCGCGCCTCGGCCAGCGCCGCCAGCTCGGTATCGGCGGCCGAGATGACGATCAGCTCGGCCGGCGTCTGGCCAAGATCGACCGGCTCGGTGCCGTCGCTGACCTCTCCGGGCTGGGCGAGGAGGAGGTGCATCGGCGCCGGGCTCCGCCGCTCAGGGCGCCAGCGCCCGGGCGATGGCGGCGCGGTCGAGCCCGGCCTCTCCGATCACCACCAGGCGGGTCTCGCGCGGGCCGGCGCCGAAGGGGCGGTCGTGGTAGGTCTCGACGCGCGGCCCGACGGCCTGGACGACGAGCCGCATCGGCCGGCCGGCCACGGCGGCAAAGCCCTTCAGGCGCAGGATGTCGTGGGCGCGGATCACCTCGGCCAGGCGCGCGGCGTAGGCCGCCGCATCGGCGATCTCGCCGAAGGCGAGGTGGAAGGTCTCGAACTCGTCGTGGTCGTGGTCCGCCTCGTTGTCGTGATGCGGCGCGCCGCGGGTCTCCATGTCCGCCTCGGCCGCGAGGCCGAGCCCGAGCACGATCTCGGGCGCCAGCCCGGCGGCGTCGGAGCGGATCACCCGGGCGCCGGGCCGGGCCTGCCCGGCGAGGCTGCCCTCGACGGACTCGAGCGCCGCCGCCTGCATCTGGTCGGCCTTGGCGATCACCACCATGTCGGCGCAGGCGAGCTGGTCCTCGAACAGCTCGGCCAGCGGCGTGTCGTGGTCGAGGTTGGGGTCGCCCCCGCGCTGGGCCGCGACGGCCGCCTCGTCATGGGCGAAGCGGCCCTCGGACGCGGCCGGGCCGTCGATCACGGTGACGACGCCGTCGACGGTGACCCGGGTGCGGATCTCGGGCCAGCTGAAGGCGCGCACCAGCGGCTGCGGCAGCGCCAGACCCGAGGTCTCGATGACGATATGGTCGGGCGGCTGGGCCCGGTCGAGAAGCCGCTTCATGGTCGGCACGAAGTCCTCGGCCACGGTGCAGCAGATGCAGCCGTTCGACAGCTCGATGATGTCGTCCTCGGTGCAGGCGGCCTCGCCGCAGCCCTTGAGCACCTCGCCGTCGACGCCGATGTCGCCGAACTCGTTGATCACCAGGGCGATCCGCTTGCCGGCGTTGCGCGCCAGCATGTTGCGGATCAGCGTGGTCTTGCCGGCGCCGAGGAAGCCGGTGATCACGGTCGCGGGAATCTTCGTGGGCATTTGTCTCTCCTAGCGGGTCAGCACCCGGTTATCGGTTCCGAGCCGGTTCTGCCAGCCCGCGCGTTCCAGTTCGGCGTCCTCGTGCTCCTCCTCGGGCCAGCCGAGGCAGAGATAGGCGACGAGGCGCCAGTGTTCGGGCAGGCCCAGGTCGCGGATCAGCCGCTCGGGGTCGAGGATCGAGACCCAGCCCGCCCCTAGCCCCTCGGCCCGGGCCGACAGCCAGAGCTGCATCACCGCGCAGACCACGGAGTAGCGCCGCATTTCGGGCATGGTCTGGGCGCCGAGGCCGGCGCCCTGCTCGGTCTCCTCGTCGCAGAACACGGCGACCTGGACGGGGGCGTCGGTCATGCCCGAGAGCTTGAGCGAGGCATAGAGCCGGGCCTTCTCGCCGGAATAGCCCTTCAGCGCCTCGGCGTTGGCGGCCTCGAAGTTCGCCAGCGCGGCGGCGCGGGCCTTTTCGCTTTGCACAAGGACGAAACGCCAAGGCTCCGACAGGCCGACCGAGGGGGCGAGGCCGCACTGGTCGATCAGCCGCCGGACCAGGTCGGGCGGCACCGGGTCGCGGCGGAACCGGCGCACGTCGCGGCGCCAGGCGAAAAGCTCGGCCAGATGCTCGCGGAAGTCCCGTTCGAAGTGCATCCCGGTCACCCTGATGGCCGCTCGCGGCTCCAGAAATGGCCGGCGAGCAGGCCCAGGGCGGCCCAGACCATTGCGCCGACCGCCAGCGCCCGGGTCGCGAAGAGCGCGGCCAACTCGGGTGGCACGACGCCTTCGTAATGGGTCGGCACCGGCGCGCCCCAGACCTGTGGCGCGGCGATCAGCACCGCCCCGGCGATCCGGGCCGGGGTGCTCCCCCAGGCCAGCAGCGCCAGCCCGCCCGCGGTGGCCAGCGCGGTGGCGACCCACCAGGCCTGGCGGGCGTCGAGGTTGGCGACCGAGGTGCCGGGCAGGCCGATCGACAGGCCCATCCCGGGCATCAACTGTGTCGCGGCGAAGCCGGCGAGGCCGAACATCAGGCCGCTGCGCCAGTCGACCCGCACCAGCCCCTGGCGCTCGGCCAGCGCGAAGGCGGCGACCATCAGCAGGCCGAAGCCGCAGACCGCGGCGATCATGGTCAGCACGGTCAGCAGGACGCGCCTCGCGCCGCCGCTATCGGTGGCGTGGGCGTGGTCATGGCCGGTCTCGGCAGAGGCCATCGCATGATCGTGGGCGACCCCGGCGAAATGGACCAGCTGGCCGGACTCGTAGAGCTCGGCCCGGCTGATCAACGGATTCAGGAACGCCTGCTGCAGCCCGGCGGCGAACAGCCCGGCGATCAGGCCAGCGAACAGCGCGCTGGCCAGCATCGGCTTCAGCATTTTGCCGGTCTGTGGCTCAGTGGCAGGGGAAGCCGATGGAATGCCGGGTATTGTGGGCCGCGTCGTGCAGCGTCGCCGAATGGGCGAACCCTGTGACGAACAGCGCGCCGATGCCCAGGAAGGCGACCAGCAGGATCGACGCGAGGGTGGTATCGCTGCGAGAAGAGGCGAGAGCCCGAGTAGCCATGGTTGTCTCCTTTCCCGTCACACCCGACGGAAGGGGTTGCACAAGACGCCTGGCAGGTCTCCTGGCTCGCGGCTCCGGCCATCTGGCCTCGCTGTCCCTGCCTTCCCGGCCCTTCGGCCAGTGGCGATTCGGGAGCAGCTCGCCGCATACAGTCGCGGGGGCGGCTGCGGCTTCGGGTCCCCGGGGTGGGTCGGCCCTGTCCGCATTCCCTTTTGATCCGGGGCCCGCTTGGGCGGGCCCGTCGGAACCATGCCCGGCCAGATGTCGCGGAAAGCCGGCCCGCTGTCAAGGAATGCCTTGGCTGACGCGGCTCAGAAACCGCCCGGCACGGTGTCGCGAA
>NZ_JBZSYN010000167.1:0-5321 GCF_058622915.1 Thermohalobaculum sp.
CTTGAGCGACTTCCAGGTCACGGTGCCCGAGCTCGGCACCATCCACGCCGACCAGCCGCCCATCGTCATCCTGACCTCGAACCGCACGCGCGAGATCCACGACGCGCTGAAGCGGCGCTGCCTGTATCACTGGGTGGACTACCCCGACGCCGCGCGCGAGCTTCAGATCCTCAATGCCCGCGCACCCGAGGTGGCCGAGAAACTGGCCGGCGAGGTGGTCGCCTTCGTGCAGCGCCTGCGCAGCGAGGACCTGTTCAAGCGGCCGGGCGTGGCCGAGACCATCGACTGGGCCAGGTGCCTGGTTGCGCTCGATGCCATGGAGCTCGACGCGCAGACGGTCTCGGACACGCTGGGCGCGCTCTTGAAGTACCAGGACGACATCGCCCGCTTCCGCGACTCCAAGGCCAAGCGGGTGCTCGACGACGTGCGCCGGGGGATGGCGGGAGCGGCCTGATGCCCGACCGGCTGGCCACCCCCGGGCACGGCCGGCTGGCGGCGAACGTGCTGCATTTCGCCCGGGCGCTGCGCGCCGCGGGCATCCCGGTGGGCACCGGCCGCGTGGTCGACGCGGTCAACGCGGTGGCGGTGGGCGGCTTCGAATACCGCTCGGACTTCTACCACACGCTGGCCGCCTGCTTCCTGTCGCGGCCCGAGCAGCGCGCCGTGTTCGACCAGTGCTTCCACATGTTCTGGCGCGATCCGCAATTGCTCGAGAAGATGATGGGGCTGTTGCTGCCCGAGATGCGCGTACCCCCGCGCGAGCGCGAGAATAAGCCCGGCGAGGCGCGCGCGGCCGAGGGCCTGACCTCGGGCCTCGAGGCGCCTCCGCCAATGGGCGAGGCCGCGCCCGAGGAGGTCGAGTTCGACGCCACGCTGACCTTCTCGGCGAGCGAGCAGCTGAGGTCGCGCGACTTCGAGCAGATGACCGCCGCCGAGGTGGCCGAGGCGAGGCGCGCCATCGCCGCGCTCAGGTTGCCGGTGCGCGCCATCGCCTCGCGCCGCACCATCGCCGACCCGCACGGCCGTATCGCCGACTGGCGGCGCAGCATGCGCGGGGCCATGCGCCAGGGCGGCGAGGTGCGCATGCTGGCGCGGCGCAGGCGCCGCCAGCGCTGGCCGGCGCTGGTGGCGCTGTGCGACATCTCGGGCTCGATGGCCGCCTACAGCCGCATGATGCTGCACTTCCTGCACGCCGCGACGAACGCACCGGGGACGGGCTGGTCCTCGGTCAATGTCTTCACCTTCGGCACGCGGCTGACCAACGTCACCCGGCATCTGCGCCGGCGCGACGTGGACGAGGCACTGGCCCGCGCCGGATCGGAGGTCGAGGACTGGGAGGGCGGCACGCGCATCGGCGCCTGCCTGGCCGAGTTCAACAAGACCTGGTCGCGCCGCGTGCTGGGCCAGGGCGCGGTGGTGCTGTTGATCACCGACGGGCTGGACCGGGGCGACCCGCAGCGGCTGGCCCGCGCGGCCGAGCGGCTGAGGCTGTCGTGCCGCAAGCTGATCTGGCTCAACCCGCTCTTGCGCTGGGACGGCTTCGAGGCGAAGGCGCAGGGGGTGAAGGCGCTGTTGCCGCATGTGGACAGCCTGCGCGCGGCGCACAACCTGATGAGCCTCGAAGCGCTCGCCGAGGCCCTGACCCGGCCCGGCGACGTGGGCGAGAAGGCGCGGCTTGCGGCGCTGGGCACCCCCTGAGCCTTGCCAGCGGCCCCGCGAGGGGCCAAGTCTTTTGCCGGAGGCCGCACATGAGCATCGCCGAGCACGAACGCATCCCCGAGCACGAACGCATCCCCGAGACGGCTCTGGAGTGGCACCGCGCCGGCAAGGGCGCGGCGCTGGCGACTGTGGTCGAGACCTGGGGCTCGGCGCCGCGCCCGGTGGGCTCGCAGCTCGCGGTCTCGGGCGACAGCGAGCTGATGGGCTCGGTCTCGGGCGGCTGCGTCGAGGGCGCGGTGGCGGTCGAGGCGCTGGAGGCGCTCGAGGACGGGCGCTGCCGCATCCTCGATTTCGGCGTCAGCGACGACGAGGCCTTCGCCGTGGGGCTGGCCTGCGGCGGGCGCATCCGCGTCATGGTCGAGCCCGTCGGCAAGGGCGCGGGCATCGAGCCCAAGCTGCTCGACGCCCTGGTCACCGCGCGGGCCGAGCGCCGCGCCGTCGCGGTGGCGACCGACACGCGCGCCTGGCGACGCGAGCTGCTGGCCCCCGAGGACGCCCCGGCACGCTTCGACGCCGACCGCTCGGGCTTCGACGAGGCCGAGCCCGACCGCTTCATCGCCGTGCACAACCCGCCGCTCAGGCTCGCCGTGGTCGGCGCCGGGCACATCGCCCAGCCGCTGGTCGCCATGGCCGAGGAGGCGGGCTATGACGTGACGCTGATCGACCCGCGCGAGGCCTTCGCCTCGCCGGCCCGCTTCCCCGGCAGGGCGCTGGTGCACGACTGGCCGGACGCCGCGCTGGCGGCGCACGGGCTGGACGCGCGCACCGCCGTGGTCACGCTCACGCACGACCCCAAGATCGACGACCCGGCGCTGGTCGCGGCGCTCAAAAGCCCCGTCTTCTACATCGGCGCGCTGGGCTCGACCCGCACCCATGCCAAGCGGGTGGAGCGGCTGAAGCAGGCCGGGGTCGCCGAGGCCGAGATCGCCCGCATCGACGCGCCCATCGGGCTTGCCATCGGCGCCCGCTCGCCGGCCGAGATCGCCATCGCCGTACTGGCCCAGATGATCGAGCGCCTGCGCCGGCCCGAGACGCGGCCGGGCCGGGCGCCGCGAGCCAGCGGATGAAGTTCGGCCCGGTCCCGCTGGCCAAGGCCGAGGGCGCGGTGCTGGCCCATTCCATCGGGCTCGCCGGGGGCCGGCTGAAGAAGGGCCGCCGTGTCACGCGAGCCGACATCGCCGCGCTGGCCGCCGAAGGCTTCGCCGAGGTCACCGTCGCCCGGCTCGAGCCCGGCGACATCGATGAGGACACGTCCGCGGCGCGCATCGGCGCCGCCCTCGCCCGCGATGCGCAGGCCGCCGGACTCACGCTCTCGGCCCCCTTCACCGGGCGGGTGAACCTCTATGCCACCGAGCCCGGCGTGCTGCGCCTCGACGCCGGGCTGATCGGCCGCGTGAACCGGATCGACGAGGCGATCACGGTCGCCACCCTGCCCGACTTCGCCCGCGTCGAGCCGCGCGAGATGGTGGCGACGGTGAAGATCATCCCCTATGCCGCGCCCGAGGCGGCGGTGGCCGAGGCCGAGCGGCTGGTCACGGGCCGCGGGGCGGTGGCGGTCAGGCCGCTCGTGCGCCGCAGCGCCGGGCTGATCCTGACGCGCACGCCCGGCATGCCGGAGAAGCTGGTCGCCAAGGGGGCCGAGGCGATCCGCACCCGGCTGACGGCGCTGGGGCTCGATCTAGTCTGTGAGCGCGTGGTGGCGCACGAGACCGCCGCGCTCAGGGCGGCGCTGGCAGAAGCCGAGGGCGAGATCGTGCTGATCCTCGCCGGCTCGGCCACATCGGACCGGGCCGACGTCGGCCCGGCGGCGGTCGCGGCGGCGGGCGGCCGGGTGACGCGCTTCGGCCTGCCGGTCGACCCCGGCAACCTGGTGTTCCTCGCCGAGCTCGGAGCGCGCCGCGTGATCGGCCTGCCCGGCTCGGCCCGCTCGCTCAAGCCGAGCGGGGTGGACTGGGTCATCGAGCGGATCGCCTGCGGGCTCGACCCCACGCCCGCCGACGTGGCGGCGATGGGGGTGGGAGGCCTGCTCAAGGAGATCCCCTCGCGCCCCGCGCCGCGGTCGGGCGGGGCCGAGGCGGCGCTCAGGCCGGTGGTCTCGGCGCTGGTGCTGGCCGCCGGGCAGTCGCGCCGCATGGGCGGGCGCGACAAGCTGGTGGAGCCGGTGGCGGGCCGGCCGCTTTAGCGCCGCGTGGTCGAGACGCTGGCCGGCAGTGCCGCCGACGAGGTGGTGGTCGTGCTGCCGCCCGAGCCGGGGGCGCGGCTCGAGGCCATCGCCGGCACCGGGGCCAGGGCGGTGACCAACCGGCGCGCCGCCGAGGGCATGGGCACCTCGATCGGCGCCGGCGTCGCGGCGCTGAGGCCCGAGGCGGATGCCGTGCTGGTGGTGCTCGCCGACATGCCCGAGCTGACGGCGGCCCATGCGGACCGGCTGATCGCCGCCTTCGACCCGGCGGCGGGCCGCGCCATCGTGCGCGCCACCACCGAGGCCGGGCGCCCGGGCCACCCGGTGCTGTTCGGCCGGCGCTTCTTCGAGCTTTTGCGCGCGCTCGAGGGCGACGCCGGCGCCCGCCCGGTGATCGAGGACTACCCGGAATTCCTGGTGGAGGTGGCACTGCCGGGCGGCGCGGCGGCCACCGACCTCGACACCCCGGCGGACTGGGAGGCCTGGCGCGCGGGCCCCAAGGGGCTCAGCGGCTGACCAACAGCAGCGTGTGCGCCTGGGCGCCGCGGCGCAGCTGCAAGGTGTCGTGACCGATCACGCTGACCGTCCAGCCCTCGAGCACGTCGCCCACCCTGACGGTGCGGAATGCGCCGCCGGGCAGCCTGATGAACGCCTCGCGGCCGGTGTCGAAATCGACAACCCCGACCAGGGCTGCGCGGTTGGCCTGGAAGGGGCGCGCCGGCGCGCGCACCGCTGACGGAGCCGTGGAGGAGGTCGCGGCAGGCTGCACCCGCGACACCATGGCGACAGGCACCGCCCCGACCTGTGCATTCGGCGGCGCGGCACGCGCCGGCCTGACGACGGGCAACGGCGCGGCCAGTCCCCCCGCCCGGCCTGCCGACGCCGGGGCGCGGGGCGCGGTCCTGCCCTGCACGGCGCGCGGCCCCGGCACCAGCGCCGGGCGCCCGGGGCGCCTGGGTGGCAGAACGGCGGTCCAGCCGCCGCTGCTTTGCGGACCCTGCAGCGCCACCACCGCGGCCACCCCCGCGCGCGTGCGCGGCATCGGTGCGGTCCCGGGCGCCGGACTGGCCGCGGCCGAGTGCGCCAGCGCCGCCCACAGCGATGCGGCCAGCGCCAGGGCGAGCCAGGATGGCGGCCGGGGCCGCGTCTGCTCGCTCCCCGGCGCGTCGGCCAGCAGGCGGAACACCGGCCCCGCTGGGGCGAAAGCCTCGGCGTGGTGGCGGGTCGAGACCGGGCCCGGCACGAAGCCCCAGCGCGTGGCATAGTCGCGGGCCTCGCGCCAAGTGGCGGCATAGGCGACCAGCAGCGTCGCCGTGCCGTCCGGGCCTGGCGCGGCCAAGGCGACCGCGAGGTCCTGGGCGGCGTGGCCGGTGGCGCGGCTGGCCTCGCGGAAGGCGGCAGCGATCCGCGCCTGCTCCTC
>NZ_JBZSYN010000168.1:0-3252 GCF_058622915.1 Thermohalobaculum sp.
CGCGACATGGTCGGCCAGCTGCAGTCGAGCGTGCTGACCGCGATCACGCTCGTGATGATCGTCGTGCTTGCGGCGCTCGGCTTCCGCTCGGCGATCCTGGTGGGGCTGTCGATCCCGGCCTCGTTCCTGCTCAGCTTCGGGCTGATGGGGGCGCTCGGCATGGGCATCAACAACATGACCATGTTCGGCCTGATCCTCGCGGTCGGCATGCTTGTGGACGGCGCCATCGTGGTGGTGGAATACGCCGACAAGCGCATCGCCGAGGGCACCGGGCCGATGACCGCCTATGGCGAGGCAGCCCGGCGCATGTTCTGGCCGATCGTCTCCTCGACCGCGACGACGCTGTGCGCCTTCCTGCCGATGCTGTTCTGGCCCGGAATGCCGGGCGAGTTCATGGGCGAGCTGCCGGTGACGCTGATCTTCGTGCTCAGCGCCTCGCTGATCGTCGCGCTGATCTTCCTGCCGGTGGTGGGCGGCGTGGTCGGCCGGCTGAGCCGCTCCTTCGGCCGGGCGAGGGCCGCGATCACCGGCGGCTCGGCCGAGCCGCCACCGCCCGAACCCTACCGGCGCGGCTGGTTCGGGCGGCTGGTAGGACGCATCGTCCTGAACCCTTTTGGCCCGTTCCTTGCGCTCGCGGCCTCGGCGGCGGTGATCGCGGGTATCGTCGCGTTCTACATGGCGCACAACAACGGCGTCGAATTCTTCGTCAAGACGGACCCCGAGCGCGCTATCGTTTACGTTCGCGCCCGTGGCAACCTCAGCCTCGACCAGCGCGACCGCATGGTCCGCGCCGCGGAGCAGGTCGTGATGGGGGTGAAGGGGGTCAAGTCCGTCTTCTCCTTCACCGGCGGCGACGGCCTGGCGCAGGGGCGCAGCCAGGAGGGCCCGCCAGACGCCATCGGTCAGGTGCAGGTCGAGCTCGCGCCCTGGTACGAGCGCGGCCCCGGCGAGAAAATCCTGGCCGAAATCAACCGTCGGCTGGCGGCCATCCCCGGCGTGCGCGCCGAGATCCTGCGCCAGCAGGATGGCCCGCACCGGGGCAAGCCGATCCAGCTTGAGCTGCGCTCGAACGACTGGCAGGCGCTGAACCGGGCCGCGGCGACGGCGCGGGCGCATTTCGATGCGACGCCCGGCCTCGTCAACGTCGACGACACGCGCCCGCTGCCGGGCATCGACTGGCGTGTCTCGGTGGACCGGGCCGCGGCCGGCCGCTTCGGCGCCGACGTGGCCAGCATCGGCCCAATCGTGCAGGCCGTGACGCGGGGGGCGCTGATCGACACCTACCGCCCCAGCGACTCGGACCAGGAGCTCGACATCCGCGTGCGCTTCCCCAAGCAGGACCGGCTCATCTCGACCCTGCGCGAGATCCGCGTTCCAACCAAGAAGGGCCTGGTGCCGCTCAGCAACTTCGTCACCGTCAAGGCGGCGCCGAAGCTGGCCGAGATCACGCGGCGCGACGGCCAGCGCTATTTCCTGGTGCGCGCCGACGTGGCCGACGGAGTCTCCGACGTGACCAAGATCACCGATCTGGAGCACTGGATCGCCAAGGCGCACCCGTTCCCGCCCTCGGTGCGGGCCAGCTTCACCGGCGACCGCCAGGAGCAGCTGCAGAGCCAGCAATTCCTGGTCAAGGCCTTTGCCGGCGCGCTGGGGCTGATGTTCGTCATCCTGCTGGCGCAGTTCAACTCGTTCTACAACACCATGCTGGTGCTGACCGCGGTGGTGATGTCGGTCGCGGGCGTGATGGTCGGCATGCTGGTGATGGACCAGAAGTTCTCGATCATCATGACCGGTACGGGCATCGTGGCGCTCGCCGGGATCGTGGTGAACAACAACATCGTGCTGATCGACACCTTCCAGGAGCTGGTGCGCCGCATGGACCCGCTCGAGGCCATCGTGCAGACGGCCGAGCAGCGCATCCGCCCGGTTCTGCTCACCACCATCACCACCATGGCGGGGCTGACGCCGATGATGTTCGCGGCCAGCCTCGACTTCGCCAATGGCGGCATCAGCTATGGCGCGCCGACCGCGGTGTGGTGGACCCAGCTTGCCACCGCCGTGGTCTTCGGCCTGGGCTTCGCCACCGTGCTGACCCTGGTCGTCACCCCCGCGGCGCTGGCCGCGCGGGTGTGGACCGTGCGCGGCGTGCTGCGGGTGTCCGATGCGGCCAGCTATGCCGTGCTGCGCCTGCTGCGCGGGCGCGCAGCCGCCGACGATTGGGCCGAGAAGCGCCGCGCCAGGCGCGCGCTCGAGCGGGAGCTGTCCGCCGACGACTGGGCCGAGCGGCAGGCGGCCCGGCGCAAGGGCCTGATCCGCGCGGCCGAATAGCCTGCGCCCTTGCGCCGCGCCGCAGTCGGGCTATGACCGATAGGGCGCCGCGGGGGGCGGCGCGGGCCCCTGGGGGAGCACCTTGAGCCTGTTCGTGTTTGCCGCGGTGCTGGGCGCGGCGCTGATGCATGCCAGCTGGAACGCCATCGTCAAGACGGGTCTCGACCGCTTCTCGGCGATCGTCCTGATGACGGCGGCCCAGGGCACGATCGGCCTGTGCCTGATGCCGGTCTTTGCGCTGCCCGCGGCCGCCGCCTGGCCCTGGCTGGTCGCCTCGGCGCTCCTGCACATGTGCTACAAGCTCTTCCTGATCCAGGCCTACGAGCACGGCGACCTCAGCCAAGTCTACCCGGTGGCGCGCGGCACCGCGCCCTTGATCGTGCTGCTGGTGGGCGCGGTCTTCCTCGGCGAGGATCTCGGCTGGGCGCAGACGCTCGCGGTGGTCTCGATCGGGCTTGGCATCATCCTGATGGCGCTGCGCCGACAGCGCCTCGACCGCATGGCCCCGAAGGCGCTGGCCTTCGCGCTGGGCACCGCCTGCTTCACGGCCAGCTACTCGCTGGTCGACGGCGTCGGCGCCCGGCTCGCCGGCACGGCCTCGGGCTACACGATGTGGCTGTTCGCCGGCGATGCGCTGGGAATCACCGCCTACGCGCTGGTCACGCGCGGCTTTGGCGTCTTCGGCCGCCTTGCCCCGGCCTGGCGCAGCGGCGTCACCGCCGGCACGCTGTCGCTCGCCGCCTACTGGATCGTGATCTGGGCCTTCACGCTGGCGCCGCTGGCCCTCGTCGCGGCGCTGCGCGAGACCAGCGTGCTCTTCGCCATGCTGATCGGCGTCTTCCTGCTCGGTGAGAAGGCGGGCGCGATCCGCTGGGTCTCGGGCGCGCTGATCCTGACCGGCGTCGTGCTCATGCGGCTGTGAGC
>NZ_JBZSYN010000169.1:0-11398 GCF_058622915.1 Thermohalobaculum sp.
AGATCAGCTTCACCAGCTGGCGGGTGACGTGGATATAGCGCGCCTTGGCCTGGGCGAAATCGGGGGCCTCGAAGCGGTCCTGGTCGAACAGGCAGATCAGGTCGATGTCGGAGGAGAAGTTCAGCTCGCTCGCGCCCTGCTTGCCCATGGCGAGCACCGTGTAGGCGGCGCCGGACGCGAGATCGGCCTCGTCGAGGCCCGGCAGGCGGCCCTGGCGCAGCTCGGTCGCCAGCAGCAGGCGCGCCGCGGCGTCGAGCGCCGTGTCGGCCAGCCGGGTCAGCGCCTCCATCACCGTGCCGAGCTCCCACACGCCACCGAGGTCGGCGAGCGCGATCAGGAGCGCGGCGCGCGCCTTGGCGCCGCGCAGCGCGGTGCCAAGCGCGCGGCTGTCGGTGAGGTCGGGATCCTCGGCGGCGGCGAGAACCGCATCGAGCGTTTGCTCCGGCGCCGTGTCGACGACCCCCGCCAGCCAGTCGGCCTGGCGCTCGACGAGGTGTCCGAGATAAGGGCTCGACCCGGCGGTGCCGAGCAGGAGGTCCGCGGTCGGGCCCGAGCTCAGCGAGCCGGGCAGCGCCCCCAGCACGGCGCGGGCCCGCTCGCGGTCGAGGGGGATCGGGGCGCGGGAGATGCGTGCGGCGAGGCTTTGCTGGGTCATGCCGCCAGCTTGGCCGCGCGCGCCTTGCCGTCAAGCCTCGCGGGCGGCGCTCATTGGGCGGCGGACGACATGGCCGCGGCGATTGCGGGCGCGTGGGCGTCGGGCACGAGCTCGCGCGCGATCCGGCGCACGATGGGCATCGCCTCCTTGGCGGTCATCCCCGGCACCAGGCGCTTGTCGTAGAGCATCTTCAGGATCAGCTCGTCGTGCCAGGTCAGCAGCGCGAATTCGCCGTCGTCGTTGAACACCGAGGGGCGCACCCTCGAATTGTCGTTGGCCGGACCGAGCGCCTGCGCGATCTCCTCGTTGAGGCAGGCGCGGCGCAGGAGCCCGGTGGTCTCCGATCCGATCACCGCGATCGCCGCGCTGATCAGGTTCGGGTTGTCGTGGGCGTAGACATTGTCGGCGATGCAGATGAGCGCGGGATGGCTGCGCCAGAAATTGAAGTTCCTGGCGAAGCGCGGGCTTACCTTCCTGAGCCGGGCGGCGACCGCGTCGCGCTCCTGGGGCGTGGTGATCAGGATGACGAAGTTGGCCTCCTGTCGCGCCCTGGCCGTGTCAATCCCCGTCAGGCGCGAGATCCGCGCCATCAGATTGGCGACCTCGGCGCGGTCGGTGGCGGTCACCGCGCTGCCGGCCAGGCGATAGCGCAGCGGGCCGGACCAGCGCTTGAGCGGCGAGGGGCGCAGATTGTTGTCCGCCCCGGGCCGGGTCGAGTCGGCCTCGCGGTTCAGGACCACAAGCCGGAAGTCGCGCGCGAGGTCGGCGGCATCGAACGGGGCGTCGGCGGCGACATAATCGACGCGCATCCGCCCCTTGGCGAGCAGATCGCGCTGGTAGGCCGCGTAGTACGAGGCCGAGGGGCGGCCGGCGCAGCCCGCGAGCGCTGCACAAGCGGCGACCAGGGCGCAAGCGAGGGCCGTACGGATCAGGGACCTGCGCATGGCGCCCATGCTGCGCCGCGAACGCGCCCAAGGCAAGGTGGCAAGGCAAGGTGGCGCCTGACCGCGCCGCCGAACGCCTCGGGGAAGCTGGCCTCTCTTGCATGCGCGGCCAAAGGTCTTAGGCTTCCGGGGCCCGCTTTCCCGAGCCGCGCCGGAGGAGACGTTGCGCCGCATTGCCGCCTGTCTCGCCCTGAGCCTTCTCGCCGCTTGCTCGCTTTTGAGCGGCGAGCGACCGGAGCCCATCGTCGGCCCTGCGGGCGCGCGCCTGAGCGAAGCGCAACTGGTCCGGCGACTGGATGCGGCCGACGTGGTGATCTTGGGCGAGATCCACGACAATCCGGTGCATCACGCGCGCCAGGCACGGCTGGTGCGGGCGCTGCAACCCAAGGGGCTGGCCTTCGAGATGGTGCCGGCGGCAAGCGAGGAGGGCATCCACGTGTTCCTCACCCAGGACGGGAGCCGTGCCGAAATCGGCCCTGCGATCGGCTGGAAGCGCCTGGGCTGGCCGGACTGGAAGCTCTATGCCCCGATCTTCGAAGCCGCGCCGGGCGCCTATATCGCGGGGGGCGGGCCGGCGCATTCGGAGCTGCGGCGCGCAGCCTTGCGCGGCCCCGCCGCAGCCTGGGGCGCCGGCGCCGACCGGGTGGGGCTGGCCGCGCCGCTGGACCGGGGCGTGCGCCGCAAGCGCGAAGACCAGATGATCGCGGCGCATTGCGGCAAGATCCCGCGCCTGGTGGCGCGCGAGCTGCTCGAGGCGCAACGCTTCACCGACGCTCGGCTGGCCCGGGCGACGCTCAGGGCGCGCAAGCGGGGCGGCGGGCAGGTCGTGTTGATCACCGGCGACGGGCACGCGCGCACCGACCGCGGCGTTCCGACCTATCTGAGGCGGCTGGCGCCCGGCCTCAAGGTGGTCTCGGTCGGCATGATCGAGCTGCCCGCCGGGGCCGACCCGGCGGTGGCGCGGCGCGGCCTGCCCTATGACTATGTCTGGTTCTCGAGGCCGGCGCAGCGGCCCGACCCGTGCACGCAACTGAACTAGCCGGCCCGGGCGGGGCCCTTCTGGATCCGGAAGGTCATGACGCCGTCGGGTCCCTCGGTCACCGAGAGCAGGGCGTGGCCCTGCTCGGCGCAGAAATGCGGGAAATCGACCCTGGCGGCCGGGTCGTCGGCGCGCACGGACAGCACCGCGCCGGCGTCGAGCCCCGCCAGCCGCTTGCGCGCCTTCAGGACCGGCAGCGGGCAAAGCAGGCCGGTGGTATCGAGCTCGGCATCGGGTGGGCGCTGAGCGGACATGGCCCAAGCGGTAGCGCCGCAGCAAATCGGGCGCAAGTGCTTGCCGCGGCGCGCGGACGCAGCTAGCGTCGCAGGCCATGAGGCGGTGCCTGAAAGGTCCCTGGACGAGCCGCGGCGTGCTGGTCGCGGCCGTCGCCCTGGCGGCGCTCGTGTCCGCGCCCCTGTCCGCCCGGACGGCGGACCCGGTGGTGGCCTACACCATCGTCAACGGCAATTCGATTCCGGCCAGCCTGAGCGGCGCGCCCGGTGATGCGGCGCGCGGGCGCAGGCTTTATGCCAGCAACCCGCGGGCGGGTTGTCCGGCCTGTCACGGAATGCCGGGAGACCCGGGCGGCGGGGCCACGGCCCCCGATCTCGCCGGGATTGGGGCGCGGCTGACGCCGGGGCAGATCCGCCTTTGGCTGGTCGCACCCGAGGCGCAGGACGCCGCGACGAAGATGCCCTCGTTCTACGCCGCCGGGCAGCGCAAGGCGGCCGACGATCCGCTCTATGGCGGTCCGGCCCTGACGGCGGCCGAGATCGAGGACCTGGTGGCCTATCTGGCAGGGCTGCGCAGCGGCAAGTGACGGCATCGCCGGTCGGTTGCGGCAATGGGACACTTTTCGCCGCGGCCCATGGCGGGTAGATGTGCCCTTGGGCCAGTTGCGCCACCGGCCGGAAAGGCAGGGCATGGAGATCGGCATCCTCACCGCCTTCTTTGGCGGAATCATCAGCTTCCTCAGCCCGTGCGTGCTGCCGCTGGCGCCGCCCTATCTCGCCTATCTCGGCGGCACCACGCTGGATCGGATTTCCGGCGACGGCCAGGCGCCCGACCCGCGGCTGGCCCGGCAGGTCTTCTTCGCTGCCTGTTTCTTCGTGCTCGGGCTGGCCACGGTTTTCGTCGCACTGGGCATGACAGCCTCGGCGCTCGGGCAGCTTTTACTCGCCAACAAGGTGCTGTTCGGGCGCATCTCGGGCGGCATCATCGTGCTTCTCGGCCTGCATTTCCTGCATGTGCTGCGCCTGCCCTTCCTCAACCGCGAGGCGCGCTTCAGCGGACCGGCCAAGGCGGGGACCTTCGGCACCAGCTACATGATCGGGATCGCCTTCGCCTTCGGCTGGACTCCCTGCATCGGGCCAATCCTCGGCGCGATCCTGGCGGTCGCGGCCCAGCAGCAGACGGTGCATTCGGGGGCGTTGCTGCTGGCGGTCTACGCGGCGGGGCTGGGCGTGCCCTTCCTGATCGCGGCGGCCTTCATCGGGCCGTTCCTGCGCTGGGCGCAGGGATTCCGACGCCATCTGGGCCTGGTCGAGAAGGTCATGGGCCTGATGCTGGTGGCTGTGGGACTGCTGATGGCCTTCAACCAGTTCGAGCGGATCGCCTATTTCCTGCTCGACATGTTTCCGGGGCTTGCCAGCTTCGGCTGATCGGTTCGGCCGATGCGCCGGGCCGGTCAGCGGCGAGCCTTGAGCTCCTCGAGCACGTAGAGCCGGATCGCGCTGGCCAGCGAGGCGGGCGGCGTGCGCGCCGCGTCGATCTCGGCGGCGAGTGCGTTCACCGACTTGCCCTCGGCGGCGGCGAGGCGGCGGAACTCGGCCCAGAAGGCGGCCTCCAGGCTCACCGAGGTGCGGTGTCCCCGAAGTGTCAGGGAGCGTTTTGCCGGCCGATCGGCTGTCGCGTGAGTCATTTATCCTGGTCGCCGTCGCTGCGTCGGTGTCCGTCGAGGCGCCGCGCCTCGAGCGCCGCGCGCGAGGCGCGCAGCCGCCGCACCGCCTTGCTCTCGCCGTGGAGCGTCGCCTGTGCGTCGGCCTCGCGGCGGGCCGCCTCGCGGGCCCGGCGCTTGCGGCCGCGGCGCAGGTTGAGAATCTCGGCCATTGCCGATCAGCTTGGCCCGAGCATCTTTTCGGGACGCACGACGCGGTCGAAGGTGGCCTCGTCCACGTAGCCGAGTCGCAGCGCCTCCTCCTTGAGCGTGGTGCCCCTCTTGTGCGCGGCCTTGGCGACCTCGGTGGCCTTGTCGTAGCCGATCTCCGGCGCGAGCGCGGTGACCAGCATCAGGCTGTCGTTCACCAGCCTGGAGATGCGCGCCTCGTTGGCCTCGATGCCTGCCACGCAGTTGTCGGTGAAGGAGGCCGCCGCATCCCCGAGAAGCTGCAACGATTGCAGCAGGTTGTAGATCAGCATCGGCTTATAGACGTTGAGCTCGAACTGGCCTTGGGAGCCGGCGAAGCCGACCGCCGCGTCGTTGCCGAAGACATGTGCACAGACCTGGGTGAGGGCCTCGCACTGGGTCGGGTTCACCTTGCCCGGCATGATCGAGGAGCCGGGCTCGTTCTCCGGCAGGAGCAACTCGCCGAGGCCGCAGCGTGGGCCCGAGCCTAGATAGCGGATGTCGTTGGCCACCTTGAAGAGCGAAGCCGCGACGGTGCGTGCTGCGCCCGACGTCTCGACCACCGCGTCGTGTGCGGCGAGCGCCTCGAACTTGTTCGGCGCTGAAACGAAGGGCAGCCCGGTGAGCTCGGCGATCTTGGCCGCGATCTGCTCGGCGAAGCCCTTTCGCGTATTGAGACCGGTGCCGACGGCGGTGCCGCCCTGGGCCAGCGCGTAGAGATTCGGCAGCGCGGCCTTGATGCGCTTGATTGCCTGCTCGAGCTGGAAGGCGTAGCCGCCGAACTCCTGGCCGAGCGTGACCGGGGTCGCGTCCTGGGTATGGGTGCGGCCGATCTTGATGATGTCGCGGAACGCCCCGGCCTTCTCGCTCAGCGCCGCGTGCAGCTTCTCCAGCCCCGGCAGCAGCACGTCGTGCGCGGTGCGCGCGGCGGCAATGTGCATCGCCGTGGGAAAGGTGTCGTTCGAGGACTGCGAGCGGTTGACGTGGTCGTTGGGGTGGACGGGGGTCTTCGAGCCGATCTCGCCGCCCAGCATCTCGATCGCCCGATTCGAGATCACCTCGTTGGCGTTCATGTTCGACTGGGTGCCCGAGCCGGTCTGCCAGACCACCAGCGGGAAATGCTCGTCGAGCTTGCCGCCGGCGACCTCGGCGGCGGCCTCGACGATGGCGCGGCCAAGCTCGGGCTCGAGGAGCCCCTGCGCCATGTTCACCTCGGCCGCGGCCTGCTTGATGACGCCGAGGGCGCGGATCACCGCGACGGGCTGGCGCTCCCACCCGATCGGGAAGTTCTGCAGCGAGCGCTGGGTCTGGGCGCCCCAGTAGCGGTCGGCCGGCACCTCGATCGGGCCGAAGCTGTCTGTCTCGGTGCGGGTCCCGCTCATACCTGTCTCCGTCGCAGCTATTCTCGCGGCGAGCTATAGCGCGCGGCCCCGCCGCTTGCCAGCCCCGGCCTCAGGACTTGTTGCGGAACCGGTCGAGGCTGACGACCTCGCCCGCGCCGCGCGGATTGTCGCCGTCGGGCTCGGGCGGCTCGTCGGCGGCGGCCTGCGCGGCCTCGTCGAGCTCGAGCACCACCTCCTCGCCTTCCTGGCTGTCGAACTTCAGGCCGAACTTGGCCGCCGGGTCGATGAAGGTCTTGACCGAGGCGAAGGGAATCACCAGCGTCTCGGGGCTGTTGGAGAAGTTGAGCGTGACGCGGAAGCGGTCGCCCATCACCGCGAGGTCGTCGAACCACTCCTGCAGCACGATCATCATCTCGCTGGGGTAGCGCTCGCGCAGCCAGTCCGGGATGTCGACGCCGGGATGCGAGGTGTCGAGCGTGATGTAGAAATAGTGCTCGCCCGGCAGGCCGTGGCGCGCCACGTAGCCGAGCACCTCGGCCATGACGCCGCGCATGGCCTTCTCCATGTAACGCCCGTAATCAAATTTCTCGCTGGCCGCCATATGCCGCAGCTCCCTGTCCACTTTCTCGGACCATATCCGATTCGGGCAGACAGGGAAGAGAGTCGCAGCGACGCGAAATGGTGGGAGGCAGGTCAAGGCGAGGGGTGCAGGCTTCTGTTGCCAGGCGCCTGCGGGCCCCGCCTGAAGCGGCTAAGCCTCAGGGCTTAGATTTCGGTGTCATCACCGCATTACGCGGCGACAGCCACCGGAGCACTATTGTCGTTGGCAATTGTGCTTTGCGGTCCGATAACGGCGGATCCACACCGGGCGGCAACCACACCTTTACACGGCCGTCGATCCTATTTCGGCCCCGTCTCCCGCCAACGACAGGGAGGATGGTGGAGCCGCCGGGTACCGCCCCCGGGTCCGGTCCGCTTATTACGTGGGCCGTCTACCGCCATAGCCCCCGAAGGGACGTGCCGAATATAAGGCGCGGACGGCGCGGGCGAAAGGGGTCACCGGCGTGCCTGCGAGACGATCATCGGCTGGTCGATCTCGCGCAAGAGCTTGCGCAGGATGGCGCGCGGGTAGTCGTCATAGCTTTTCGCGACCTCGACGAAGGCTCCGGGGCCGCCGATCACCTGGGCCCGGTAATGCGCCACCGGGTCGGGGTCGGCGCCGCGGATGACCACGCCGTTGATCGTGTAGCCCTGCCCGACCAGGGCGCGCGAGATCGGCCCGGGCTCGCGGCCTTCGTTCGAGACGCCGTCGCCCGAGACGTCGATCACCCGGCGTTTGCAGTGCAAGGGAGCGTCGGCGCTGACCGCGGCGGCGTGGACCAGTGCTTCGCCGATGGCGGTCGAGAAGTTGCGCCAGGCTCGCCCCGTGCCGCGCACCTCGGCAGCGAAGGCGGTCATCGAGGCGGCATCGGTGAGGTGACGCCAGCCGATCATCTGGCGCTGGCGGGTCGAACCCGACCACTGGGTCAGGGTCACCAGCATGCCGCCCTTGAGTTGACCAACGGCTGCGATCAGGGACGGGGTCTCGAAGGCCTGCGCCAGGCCGTTTTGCTGGAGGCCGAATTCGCGCGAGTCGATGCTGCCGGAGACATCGACCGCCAGCACCAGTTCGAGCGCGCAGGCCCCCGCCGGGACCGGGGCGAGGCCCAGGACGAGCGCTGCGAGCAGGGCCTTCATTGCATCGCTCCGACCACTATCTGATCGTCGATTTCGCGCAGGAGGCTGCCAACGATCACAGGCGGATACTCCGTGCCGTCGCGTGGCAGAGCCAGGGAGGCGACCGGGCCCCGGATCGCGAGGTCGCTGTGATGGCCGGCCCGATCTGGGTCAGCGCCCCCGATCGGCAGGCCCTTGATCGAGATGCCGTCGACCTGGCCCCGGCCGCGGTCGATCCCCGGCGTCAGGCCCTCGGTGTTTTCGCCGTGCTCGGAGACGTCTAGCCGCTTGCGCGCGCGCAATCGCCGCATCGTGGAATACCCGCGTTTTCCCTCCCTACGCCTAAGGATGGCGCGGGGGCGAAAGAATCCAGGCCTGCGCCGCCAGTCTCGGGCCGTTTCCTGCGGCGATCCGGTCGCCGGCCAGTTCGCGCAGGAGCTTGCGGCGCATGACCCGGGCATAGTCCGTATAGTCAGCGGCCACCTCGACGAAGGCATTGGGGCCGTGGGCGACCTCGGTTTCATAGAAGGAGACCAGCTTGGCATCGTCGCCGCCGACCACCAGGCCGTTCACCGTGACGTTGCTGAAGTTGAAGTTGCTGTAGGCCAGCTTCGGCGCGAATCCCGAATTGTTGACCCCATCCCCCGAGACGTCGATGACGCGGCGCCGGCAGGCCGGCGCATGCTCCATGAGCGCGGCGCCATAGCCAAGCGCGTAGCCGACGGCGGTGGGGAATTCGCTGTAGTGGCGCTTGTGCCCCGCGACGGCCCGGGCGAAGGCGTCGAGCTTGTCCGCGCCGGAGATGATCGTCCAGGGCGCGACCGATGCCTGCTGCTGCGACCCGCTCCACTCATAGGCCGTCAGCGCCACCGGGTCGGCCGGCGCCAGAATGGCGCGGCGCACCTCCGGGTCCTTCAGGGCCGCGGCCAGCCCGTTGATCTGCAGGCTGTACTCGCCCGGGTCGACGCTGGCCGAGACGTCGAGGGCAAAGGCCAGGGCCAGCCGGCAGGCCTGCGCCGGCCCGGCGAGGGCGATCAGCGCCCCGGCAGCGAGGGCCCTTACCAGGACCCGGTATTTGGCATCGAGGCCCATGGCTCCTTCGGCTCCTGCGCGCCGCCGGCGTTAAGCAGCTCGATCGAGATGCCGTCCGGCGACTTGACGAAGGCCATGCGACCGTCACGCGGCGGCCGGTTGATGGTGACGCCGGCGTCCATCAAGGTCTGGCACATGGCGTAGATGTCCTCGACCTCGTAGGCGAGGTGGCCGAAATTGCGCCCGCCGGTGTATTCCTCGTCCGAGTCCCAGTTGTAGGTCAGCTCGATCTGCGCCTCGGTCTGGCCCGGAGGGGCGAGGAAGACGAGCGTGAACTGCCCCTTCTCGTTGTCCATGCGCCGGACCTCCTCGAGGCCAAGCAGGTCGCAGTAGAATCGCTTCGAAATCTCGATGTCGCGAACCCGGACCATGGTATGGAGGTACTTCATCTTCATGCTGACTCTGCTCCCGTTTTCCGAGTCTTCCACATAGCTGTGCACAGGCGTGCAGACTTATCCACTGGATTGCGCACGTTCAGGGGCCATTTCATCCCCCGAATATCGACCTTGTCCACAGATGTTTCAGAACTCACTCACAGCAAGTCAGGCTACACCTTGTCGGATAGACCGTTGGTCGGATAGACCGTTGCCAAGTTTGGGAGCACAAAATATGAACGAGATGCTGAACGCCGATGAGCAGTCGGAGCTGGCATCCGTGCGCTCGCTCAAGAACGAGACCCGCCGCGCCATCGCGCCGGCCCTGGAGGAGCGGCTCTACCAGCCAATCCCCGTGCTCGATCATGGCTTCATCCGGGTGGTCGACTACATGGGTGACGATTCGGCCATCGTGCAGGCGGCGCGGGTGAGCTATGGCCAGGGCACGAAGGCGGCGCGCGACGACTCGGGGCTGATCCGCTATCTGATGCGGCACTGGCACTCGACCCCGTTCGAGATGTGCGAGATCAAGTTCCACGTGAAGCTGCCGGTCTTCGTCGCCCGCCAGTGGATCCGCCACCGCACGGCCAACGTGAACGAGTACTCGGCGCGCTACTCGATCCTCGACCGCGAGTTCTATATCCCCGCGCCCGAGAACCTCGCCGCCCAGTCCACGGCCAACCGCCAGGGCCGCGGCGAGGTGCTGGAGAGCGAGGCCGCCGCGCGTGTGCTCGAGATCCTCAAGGACGACAGCCGTCAGGCTTACGACCATTACGAGGAGATGCTGGCCGAAGGCGAAGGGCGCCCGGGCCTGGCGCGCGAGCTGGCGCGCATGAACCTGCCGATGAGTGTCTACACCCAGTGGTACTGGAAGACCGACCTGCACAACCTGATGCATTTCGTGCGGCTTAGGGCAGACGCGCACGCACAGTACGAGATCCGCGTCTATGCCCGGGCAATCGGCGAGATCATGCGCGAATGGGTGCCGGTCGCGCACGCGGCCTTCGAGGATTACCGGCTGAACGCGGTGCAGTTCTCGGGCCCCGCCATGGCCTGCCTGCGCCGGATGCTCGCGGGCGAGCAGGTGACGCAGGAGACCTCGGGCATGTCCAAGGGCGAGTGGCGCGAGTTCCGCGCCGCGCTCGAGGGCTGAGGCCGGCATTGACATCGCCGCTGCTCAGGGCAAGCTCTGCGCGTCCGGGACGCGAGGGAGCGGGGCGATGAAGAACGCGGCACTGGTGCTCGGGGTGATCGGCGGCGCGGTCGGCATGATCGTGGGCTTCTTCGCCTATGGCTGGGTCGAGCTGGGAAGCTGGCTTTCGGGCGCGACCGGGGGCGCGTCGAACCACCTGGTGAACCCGGGCGAGCACGCCGACCGCATACGCTTCATCAGCCTGTTCGCGCCGATCCTCGGCATCGCCGGCGGTGCGATGTCGAACCTGCGACCCGTGGGCGGGGCTGTGCTGATGCTGCTCTCGGCCGTCGGCATGTACTGGGGATTCGGCTTCGGCGTCTTCACCATGTTCCCGATCGCCATGTGCCTTGCAGGCGGCGTGCTGGGGCTGATGGGGCTGCTGACCCGCGAGCCCTGAGGCGGGATGGCCTGACATTCGAGGCCGCGCCGGGGTCGGGTGCCGCGCCGATTTGCAGCGGTCACGGTGTTGGCGCTCTGGTCGCGCCTTGGCCTGCCAGAGACAGCGGCCGGCATAACGGTGATACTCGCAATCGGACTCGCGGGCTTGTCGGCCTTGGGGCGTGTGGGCCAGCGGGAGCCGGCCGTGAGTGCCTGAATCGGGCGGATTTTCCTGCGTTTTCAATGGCTCGCGGACCTTTGGAAAAAACGCGCCTTGGCGGCGCGAAGCCTCTTGCGGCCCTGGGCGAATCTCCATATACAGCGCGCCTGCCCGGCGGCAGGGCACCAGTTCCGCCGCAGGGTGCGCCCGGAAACGGCATCTTCTGTCCCGGGCGCCGCTCTTTGACAGTATTGTGAACTTGAAGGGATATGCGGGCGGTCTGGTCCTTTGTGAGGGATGGACTGTTGGCATATTGGCCCTCTAGGGGGAGCTTGGTCTTTTCCCGATGATGGGGGTGTCAGCTTCGTTTTTCCTGC
>NZ_JBZSYN010000170.1:0-2588 GCF_058622915.1 Thermohalobaculum sp.
AGACCAGGATGCCGCGGCTGCGCGCCGTCTCGACGTCGACATGGTCGATGCCGGCGCCATAGTTGGCGATCAGCTTGAGCTGCTCACCGGCGCGGGCGAGGAGCCGCGCATCGATGCGGTCGGTCAGCGTGGGCACCAGAACGTCGGCGCTCTGCATGGCCTCGGCAAGCTGTTCGGGCGTCATGGGCTCATCGGTTTCGTTGAGCCGGACCTCGAACAGCTCGCGCATGCGCGTCTCGACGATCTCGGGCAGCTTGCGGGTGACGACGACCGCGACGCGGTTGCGGGACATGAGGTGATTTCCCTTTTCGCTCGACGCTCAGCCCGTGATAAGGTCTGCGCCGCGGCGATTGAAGCACAAATCGCCGCGCCGAGCAGGACGGTGCGCCCCGGCAAGAGGGCGCCGGCACGAGGCACAAGGGCATGGCGCGATTTCGCATCCTCCGCGCGCTTTGCGTGGCGCTGCTCATGGCAGTGCAGCCGGGCGCGGTGCGAGGCACCACCGACGACTCGGTCGGCCCGGTCACCAAGCTGCCGCTGCCGCGCTATGTCTCGCTACGCTCGGACAAGGTGAACGCGCGGCGCGGGCCGGGGCTCGACTACCGCATCGACTGGGTATTCCAGCGCGCCGGGCTGCCGGTGCGCATCGTCGACGAATACGGGCAGTGGCGGCGCATCGTCGATTCGGACGACGCGGGGGGCTGGGTCTACCACGCGCTGCTGCGCTCGCAGCGCACCGCGCTGGTGACGGCGGCGAAGGTGACCTTCCGCGAGGAGCCCAACCAGACCGCGCACCCCACGGCCAAGGCCGAGCGCGGCGTCGTGGCCTCGCTCCTGCGCTGCCGGCCCGACTGGTGCGAGGTCGAGGCCAAAGGCATCACCGGCTGGGTGCCGAAGACGGCGATCTGGGGCGTGGACCCGGGCGAGACCTTCGGCGGTTAGCGCCGCCTGAGCCGGATCACCACGTCGACCTTGGCGATCTCGGCGCCCTCGGGCGGGCTCGGGAGCTGCTCGAAGCGCAGCTCGTCGTGCGGCGCGTCCGTCAAAAGGCCCTCGTCCTCCCAGAAGAAATGCGGATGGTCGGTGACGTTGGTGTCGAAATAGGTGCGCGTGCCCTCAAGCGGGATCTCGGTCAGCAGTCCGGCATCGGTGAAGCTGCGCAGCGTGTTGTAGACGGTGGCGAGCGAGACCTGCACGCCCGCCCGGCGCGCCGCCTCGAACAGGCTTTCGGCGGTGACGTGCCGGTTGCGGCCATCCCCCACCAGAAGCCTGGCCAGCGCCACGCGCTGGCGCGTCGGCCGAAGGTCGCCTCCGGCGAGCCAGCGGTCCGCGCGCTCACCTTGCATGGCGGCGCTGGATTTTTGCGCTGCTTCGGACATCTCGGCCTCGTTTCCCGATCGCTGCTTCGCCCCTTATTAAACCACTCCGGGGGGGTTTCGCCAGCCCCCGGCGCAGGGCGCGCGCGCCATGCGTCTTGTCTGCCGCCGCCGCAGGGTGCTAGGGAACGACAACCTGAAGCGCGACGGGGATGCGTCAGATGACCGAGCGGCAGAGCAGCTATGACTTCGAGGGCCTCATGACCTGCGCCCGGGGCGAGCTGTTCGGCCCCGGCAATGCCCAGTTGCCGGCACCGCCGATGCTGATGTTCGACCGCATCACCTCGATCACCGCCGACGGCGGCCCCGACGGCAAGGGCCAGGTGGTCGCCGAGCTCGATGTCAGGCCGGATCTGTGGTTCTTCGAGTGCCACTTCCTGGGCGACCCGGTGATGCCGGGCTGCCTCGGTCTCGACGCGCTGTGGCAGCTCACCGGGTTCTTCCTCGGCTGGCTGGGGATGCCGGGACGCGGCCGCGCGCTGGGCGTGGGCGAGGTCAAGTTCTCGGGCATGGTGACGCCGGCGAACAAGCTGGTGCGCTACACCGTCGACCTCAGGCGCGTGATCGACCGCAAGCTGAAGATGGGCATCGCCGACGGCCATCTCGAGGCCGACGGCGAGGTGATCTACACCGCCCGCGAGATGCGGGTCGGCCTGTTCAGCTGAGGCCCGCCCCGACGAGGCCCCCGGGGCACGGGATCTAGGAGGGGGCCGGACTGGAGGGAAAATGCGCCGCGTGGTGATAACCGGAATCGGCATCGTCTCCTCGATCGGCGGGGACGCCCAGGAGGTGACGGCGTCGCTGCGCGAGGGCCGCTCCGGCATCGTCTTCGCGCCGGAATACGCCGAGCGCGGCTTCCGCTGCCAGGTGCACGGCAAGCCCGATGTCGACATCGAGGCGCTGGTGGACAAGCGCGTGCGCCGCTTCATGGGCGACGGCGCGGCCTGGAACTACATTGCCATGACCCAAGCGATCGCCGACGCCGGGCTGGGCGAGGCGGAGGTCAGCCAAGAGCGCACCGGGCTGGTGATGGGCTCGGGCGGACCCTCGACCCGGAGTCTGTTCGAGGCGCACCAGATCGTGCTCGAGAAAGGCAGCACCAAGCGCATCGGCCCCTTCGCGGTGCCCAAGGCGATGTCGTCGACGAACTCGGCGACGCTGGCCACGCCGTTCCGGATCAAGGGGGTGAACTACTCGATCACCTCGGCCTGC
>NZ_JBZSYN010000171.1:0-11451 GCF_058622915.1 Thermohalobaculum sp.
CTTTCCATGGGGATGAGCGACGATTTCGAGACCGCGGTCAGGCTTGGGGCGACCGTGGTGCGCGTCGGGTCGGCCTTGTTCGGGGCCCGCCCGTCGGACGAGGCGTGAAGCCGGCCCAGCATCGCAAAAAAAGGGGCCCGGGCGGGACGAGGCCGCACCCGGGCCAGTGGGAGGATGGGGCGCGCCACCCGCGCGCCCCGGGGGAATAGGCGGCGTCGCCAGTCGGCACGCCTATTGCACCGTCTCGCCGTGCAGTGCGAGATCGAGGCCCTCCTGCTCCTCGGGGCCGGAAACGCGCAGCCCGGTGACTGCCTTGGTGACGAGCACCAGTACGGCGGTCGCGATTCCTGTGTAGACCAGGGTCACGATCACGCCGTAGGCCTGCGTGGCCAGGCTCGCGTCCTTGCCGGCTGCGTTGATCGCCGGGTCGGCAAACACGCCCGTGAGCAGGGCACCGACGATCCCGCCGATGCAGTGCACGCCGAACACGTCCAGCGCGTCATCGTAGCCCAGTGCCTTTTTCATGTGCACGGCGGCCAGGTAACAAAGCACACCGGCGGCAATGCCGACGATCAGCGCGCCGGTCGGGTTCACGAATCCTGCGGCCGGCGTCACGGCAACCAGCCCGGCCACCGCGCCGGAAAAGATGCCGAGCGCGGAGGGCTTTTGTGCCACCATCCATTCGGCGAACATCCAGGCCAAGGCGGCCGCGGCAGTTGCGACCTGGGTGTTCAGCATGGCGACTCCGGCCAGCGAGTTCGATGCGACCGCGGAGCCGGCATTGAAGCCGAACCATCCGACCCAGAGAAGCGAGGCGCCGACAAACGTAAGCGTCAGGTTGTGCGGCGCCATGTTGACCGATCCGTAGCCCCGGCGCGGTCCAAGCATGAGCGCAATCACCAGGCCGGCTATTCCGGCGTTGATGTGCACCACGGTACCGCCGGCAAAGTCGAGCACGCCCGCGGTTGCCAGAAACCCGCCGCCCCAGACCCAGTGGGCGATCGGCGCGTAGACGACGATCAACCACAGCGCCATGAAAAGCACGACGGCAGAGAACTTCATGCGCTCGGCGAAGGCGCCGACGATGAGCGCGGGCGTGATGATCGCGAACGTCATCTGAAAGGTCGCGAACACCCATTCGGGGATGGTTCCGCTCAGCGAGTCCATGGTGATCCCGGCCAGGAAGACCTTGCCGAGACCGCCAACGAGCGCGTTCACTCCCGCGGACGCGGCCGTGCCGAAGGCCAGAGAATAGCCGATCACCATCCACAGCACCGTGACCAGCGAGCAGATGGCGAAGGTCTGCATGCAGATGTCGAGAACGTTCTTCTTGCGCACCATGCCGCCGTAGAAGAGCCCGAGGCCGGGGATGGTCATCATCAGCACCAGCGCGGTCGATGTGAGCATCCAGGCGGTGTCGCCGGTGTCGGCGACGGGCGGGGGCGCTGGCGTAGCGGTCTGCGCGAATGCGACGGTGGTGGCGCCGAGAACGCCGAGCGCGCCCGCGAGGCCGGTCATCGTGATCCTGGCCGTCTGTCTCATGCCTTCCCTCCTGGGGTCGTTGCCGGTTTCCCTGCGAAACCGCCGGACACCACACCTCGCGGGTCCGAAGCGGTCGCTCCCAAGCCGAGAAGCAATCGTCGTGCCAGATTGGCATGCATCACATGAAGTTATTGAATAACAAGCATTATTCGGCTGACCACCCGGGCCTCTGACGAAACAGGCCAATCAGGAAAGTTCATTCTATGTGCAGAACAGATATTTTGAATAAAAAATAAGCTGTAAGGGAAAAGAAGTCGCAGGTGGGCTGCGGTAGGGTGGCGCGGTCGGCCTCGATCGCCTAATCTGGCTGCGAGGCGGGGAGCAGAGATCAAGGAATCCCGGGGTGGCGGGAAAAAAGAAATCGACCGCCAGAAAGGACAAGAAAGAGCGCCGGGCGCCGGGTCCGCTGACCCGGACGGTGAGCGCGCTCACCATGGGCATGCTGCGCATGCTCTGGGCCTTCGGATGGCGGCTGGGACTGGTCGCGTTGGTGGTCCTGGCCGGGGCGACGGCGTTCTACTATGTGCAGTTGCCACCGCCCGACCAGTTATATGATGGCCGCGGTGGCGGATCGGTGACGTTGCTCGACCGCAACGGCAATGTGTTTGCCTGGCGCGGCGAGCAATATGGCGGCGACCTGCGGGCCGGGGAGGCCTCGCCCTACCTGGTCGATGCAGTGATCTCCGCCGAGGACCGGCGGTTCTACGAGCACATCGGCATCGATCCGATCGGCATCGCGCGCGCCGCCATCGCGAACATTCGTGCAGGGCATATCGTGCAGGGCGGCTCGACCCTGACGCAGCAGGTCGCGAAGAACGTGTTCCTGACCTCCGAGCGCAGCTTCACGCGAAAGCTGAAGGAGCTGCCGATGGCCTTCGCGCTCGAGCTCAAATACACGAAGAACCAGATCCTATCGATCTATCTCAACCGCGTATATCTCGGCGCTGGGACCTATGGGTTCGAGGCGGCGAGCCAGCGCTATTTCGGCAAGTCCGCGCGGCTGCTCAACCCGGCGGAGGCGGCGATGCTGGCGGGTCTGCTGCGCGCGCCGTCGCGCTATGCGCCGACCAACAACCTCGCGCTCGCCCAGAGCCGGGCGAACATCATCATCGGGGAGATGCAGCAGCAGGGCTATCTGACCAAGGCGCAGGCGGCGCAGGCGCGGGCGCATCCGGCGCAGCTGAGCGATGCCGCCGCGTCGCAGACGGGGGGCTATTTCGCCGACTGGGTGATGGAGGTGGCGCCCGACTACCTGGCCTCGAACACCACCGAGGACGTGGTGATCAAGACGACCTTCGACCCGAAGATCCAGAAGGCGGCCGAAGCCGCGCTGCACGATGTGTTCGACAGGAAAGTGCGTAACAGCAGCGTCGCGCAGGCGGCGATCGTGGTGATGACGCCGGGCGGCGCGGTGCGTGCCATGGTCGGCGGCCGCCAGGACGGCGCCGGCCAGTTCAACCGCGCGACCATGGCCAAGCGCCAGACCGGCAGCGCCTTCAAGCCAATCGTCTATGCCGCCGCGCTCGAGGCCGGGATGAGCCCGAACGACGTGGTGGTCGACGCGCCGCTGCGCATCGGCGACTGGTCGCCCCAAAACTACGAGCACACCTACCGCGGCCCGGTGACGCTGACGCAGGCGCTGGCGCACTCGATCAACACGGTCGCGGTCCGCGTGTGTGAGCGCGCAGGGGAGGACCGGGTGCGCAAACTCGCCCGCAGCATGGGCATCACCACGCCGCTCGCACCCGGCCCGGCGATCGCGCTTGGCACGTCGGAGGCGACGCTGATCGACATGACCTCGGTCTACGCCACCATCGCCGATGGCGGCCGGCGGGCCGAGCCGCGCGGCATCAGCGAAATCCGCCTCAGAGGCGACAGCACGCCCCTGATGGAACAGCGCGGCGGCCTGGGCAAGCAGGTGATTTCGGAGCGCACGGCCGGGCTGCTCACCTACATGATGCGCGAGGTGATCCGCCAGGGCACGGGCCGGCGGGCACAGCTGCCCGACCGCGAGGCGGCGGGCAAGACCGGCACCACCCAGGAGTCCCGCGATGCCTGGTTCCTGGGATTTACGGCGGACTATGTCGTCGGGGTCTGGATGGGCAACGACGACAACTCGCCCCTGAAGGGGGTCACCGGCGGCGGCCTGCCCGCCGAGATCTGGCGCGAGGTGATGATGCGGATCGAGAAGGGCGTGCCGCCCTCGCCGCTCCATGTCGTGCAGCCCGGCGGCGGGTCGATGGTGCTCTCGGGCGAGCCCGGCGGCTACAGCCGCGCCGACGGCAGCGGCGCCAGCACGGTCGAGAAGGTGTTCTTCGATGTGCTGCGCTCGATCACCGGCGGGGGTGGAGGCGGCCACTCGGGCGGCCGGAGCGGCGGTTTCAAACCGTTCGGGCCCGGCAACCGCTAGAGGCGCCGAGGCGCTGCCAAGGGCCCACCGAAGCGGTGTCCAAATGTGGACGCATACCTAACCACATGAAATCATTTAATATCCGATTTGGACCATTTTTATGGTTTAGGATTCGTTGACGCGTTTCCGGCCCGGTGGCGCACCGCCAACGCAGGCCGCCAGCACCTCTCAGGCGAAGTCGAGGCCGAGGTCGAGGATGCGGGCCGAGTGGGTCAGCCAGCCGGCGGAGAGGTAGTCGACCCCGGTCTCGGCAATGGCGGGCGCGGTGGTGGGCGTGATGCGGCCCGAGGCCTCGAGCGCGACCCGGCCGCCGGCCATCGCCACGGCCTCGCGCAGGGTGTCGGGGCCCATGTTGTCGAGCAGCACGTTGTCGGCGCCGCCGGTCTCCAGCACTTCGGCGAGCTGGTCCAGCGTGTCGACCTCGATCTCGATCTTCATCATGTGCCCGGCGGCCGCGCGGGCGCGCTCGAGCGCTGGGCGGATGCCGCCTGCGGCCGCCACGTGGTTGTCCTTGATCAGCATGGCGTCGTCGAGGCCCCAGCGGTGATTGCCGCCGCCGCCGGCGCGCACGGCGCGCTTCTCGAACAGGCGCAGGCCGGGGGTGGTCTTGCGCGTGCACACGATCACCGCGCGGGTATGCGCGATGGCATCGGCGATGCCGCGCGTCGCCGTGGCGATGCCCGAAAGCCGGCAGGCGAAGTTGAGCGCCACGCGCTCGGCGGCGAGGATGGAGCGGGCCTCGCCATTGATGCGCATCAGCGTGTCGCCGGCGGCGACGCGCGCGCTCTCCGCGGCGGTCTGCTCGATGGCGAGCGCCGGGTCCATGAGCTCGAAGGCGAGGCGCGCGGCGTCGAGCCCGGCGGCGACCCCGGCCTCGCGGGCGCGCATCGCGGCGCGGGCGCGGGTGCCCGGCTCAATCACGGCGTCCGAGGTCACGTCGCCGGCGCGGCCGAGGTCCTCCATGAGCGCGGCGCGCAGGGCGGGCTCGAGCATCAGGCGCGGCAGCGGCGGCAGCGGGCTCATGCCGGCACCTGCGCGATCTCGTGGCGGATGGCGAGTGCCTCGTCGAGCGTCAGCCGGGTCGGGTGCGCCTGCGCCGGATCCGGCGCCGGGCGGTCGGAGCGGAAATGGCCGCCGCGGCTCTCGGTGCGGCTGAGGGCGGCGGCGACGACCAGCGTGGCGGCCGCCGTCATGTTGGCGAAGGCGGGACAGTGCGTAGCATGGCTGCGCTCGAGCCGCGACAGCGCGGCGAGCGCGCGGCCGAGCCCGCCGGCGTCGCGCACCACGCCGGCATCGGCGCTCATGGTCTGCCGCAGCGCGCGCCAGGCGGCCTGTGGAATGCCGCGCCCGGTGGCCGCCGGGGTCGGGATCGCCCCGCGCGGAGCCGCACTGCTCCCTCCGGACAAGTCCTCGGCGATGCGCGCGCCGAAGACGACCGCCTCGAGCAGCGAGTTCGAGGCCAGCCGGTTGGCGCCGTGCAGCCCGGTGCAGGCAACCTCGCCCACGGCCAGGAGGCCGGGGATGGAGGCGCGACCCCGCGCATCGGTCGCAACCCCGCCCATGTGGTAGTGCTGGATCGGCGCAACCGGGATCGGCTGGCGCGCCGGGTCGATGCCGGCCTCGCGGCAGGCGGCCCAGATGGTGGGAAAGTCCTGGGCGAAGCGCGCGCCGATGGCTGCGCGGGCTTCGAGCAAGACCCGGTGGCCGGCGGCGATGCGGGCATGGATGGCGCGGGCGACGATGTCGCGCGGCGCGAGCTCGGCATCGGCGTGGACGGCGGTCATGAAGCGCGCGCCGGTCTCGTCGATCAGCACTGCGCCCTCGCCGCGCACCGCCTCGGAGACGAGCGGCGCCGGGTCGCGGTCGATGGCAAGCCCGGTGGGGTGGAACTGCACGAACTCCGGGTCGCGCGCCAGCGCGCCGGCGCGGGCGGCCAGGCCGAGCCCCTGCCCCGCGACGCGCGGCGGGTTCGACGTGACGGCATAGAGCCCGCCGATGCCCCCCGTCGCCAGCACCACCTGGGCGGCGCGGAACAGCATGGGCGCGGCCCCGGGATCGGCGGCGCGCAGGGCAAAGACGCCGGCGACGCGGCCCCCGGCGAGCGCCAGCTCGACCGCCTCGACACCTTCGATCACCCGGATCGAGGGGGTGGCGCGGACCGCGGCGATCAGCGCCTGCATGATCGCCTTGCCCGCCCGGTCGCCGCGCACGCGCACGATGCGGCGGGCGGAATGGGCGGCTTCGCGCGACTGTACGAAGCGGCCGCGCGGGTCGCGGTCGAAGGGGGTGCCGAAGCGCACCAGGTCGGCGATGCGGGCGGGCGCCTCGCGCGCCACCGAGAGCGCGAGCGCGGCGTCGACCATGCCGGCGCCGGCGGCCACCGTGTCGCGGGCGTGGGCCTCGGGGCTGTCGCCCTGCTCGAGCGCGGCGGCGACGCCGGCCTGCGCCCAGGCGCTGGACGCGCCCTCGCCCAAGGGCACGGGAGAGAGCACGGTGGCCGGAGCGGGCGCCATCTTCAGCGCCGTGAAGAGCCCGGCGAGCCCGGCGCCGACGATCAGCGGGCCGTCCGAGTGGACAACGGTATCGGGGGCGTGCGCCATGCTCAGCCGGCGAAGTCCTCGGCGACCAGCAGGTCGCCGCAGGTCCTTGGGTCGGGGCGCACTGCGGCGCCCGCGCCGTGGCGGGTGAGACGCGGATCGAGAATGTTGCGCCGGTGCTCGGGCGAATTCATCCAGTTGGCGACCACCTGCTTCGCCGCGCCGGCATAGGTGCGGCGCAGCACCGGGGGGCCGTTCGGCGTGAGCGAGAACAGGCAGCGGGCCCGGTCCCGGATGTAGAATTTGCCGCCGCGAAAGGCGTAGAGGCTGGTCTGGGCGATGTTCTCGGCCACGCGGGTGAAGCGCGCGCCGGCCCGGGCGAGGCGCTGGTCGGGCGTGCGGCGGCCCGGGGCCGGGGATTCGTGGGCGAAATAGCCGCGGGTGGCCATGTCGCCGCTGTGCGCGGCGGCGGCGCGGTCGAGCGCCGGGTCGTCGGCCAGGGGCGCGCGGCCGTGGTCGCAACGCTGGAGGTTGACCGCGTGCAGGATGGCCTCGGAGATCAGCCACTGATCGACGCCGTGGGGCTCGATCCGGCGGTTCACCGCCGGGTCGGTCGGCGGCAGGGCCTTGCAGGCGGCGACCACCGCGGGCGGCGCCGCGCTCAGCCGGCCGCAGGCCGACATCGCCGCGATGGCGAGCGCGGCAACCACGAGGAGAGCGCGGCGGAGCGGAACGGGGTGCACGGTCTGGCCTCTCCGGTCATGCCCGGGGCCGGGCTCAGTGCCGGCGTTCCCTGAGCGCGATCATCGCCTCGACGGCGCGGCGGGCGGGCTCGATGTGCTGCTCGGCCACCGTGACCTCCTCGCTCATGCTGTGCAACGACCAGAGCACGTTCTCGAGCGTGATGCGCTTCATGTGCGGGCAGATGTTGCAGGGCCGGACGAACTCGGTCTCGGGCAGCTCGGCGGCGACGTTGTCCGACATCGAGCATTCGGTGACCATGACGACCTTGCCGGGCCGGTTCTCGCGCACCCAGCCGATCATGCCGGCGGTGGAGCCGGAGAAGTCGGCCTCGGCGATCACCTCGGGCGGGCATTCGGGATGCGCGATGATGACGACGCCGGGATCGGCCGCGCGGTAGGCGCGCAGCTCCTCGGCGGTGAAGCGCTCGTGCACGACGCAGGTGCCCTCCCACCAGACGATGCGCTTGGTCGAGCGCGCCGCGATGTTGCGCGCGAGGAAGCCGTCGGGCGTCATGATCACGGTGTCGCCGGGCATCGCCTCGACCACATCGAGCGCGTTCGAGGAGGTGCAGCAGATGTCGGAGGCCGCCTTCACCTCGGCGGTGGTGTTGACGTAGGAGACGACCCTGGCGCCGGGATGGCGGGCGCGCAGGCGCGCAATGTCGGCCGGGGTGATCGAGGCGGCCAGCGAGCAGCCGGCGCGGCTGTCGGGGATCAGCACGGTCTTGTCAGGGTTCAGGATCTTCGAGGTCTCGGCCATGAAGTGGACGCCGCACTGGACGATCACGGGATGGGGCACCCTGGTGGCCTCGATGGCGAGCTGCAGCGAATCGCCGCGCACGTCAGCGATGCCGTGGAAGATCTCGGGGGTCATGTAGTTGTGGGCGAGAATCACCGCCTCGCGCTCGCGCTTGAGCTGCTCGATGGCGCGGATATAGGGGGCGAAGCGCTGCCAGTCGGGCTCGGGCACCACGCTGCGCACCCGGGCGTAGCGCGATTCGGTCTCGCGCGCGGCGGCCTCGGACGGCGCCAGGTCATAGTTTCGCGCAAGCTGGGCGCGAGCGTCGGCGAGCGCAACAGTGGCGTTCATCAGCATCGGCGGGGCCCTCCGGTGCCCGTTATGCTCAGATTGAGCATATATAGTATCCGAAAAAACGCGCACAAGGGCGCGTCGCTTCCCGGACGGGATCGCTCAACAGGGCTTGATCTTTGGCGCGGGCCCGGCGAGGAGTCAACCCCGCAGGTCGGCGCGAGCGGCGTGTCGCACCATCGAGCGGACGCCCGTGGACGGCCGGCGCTTCCATCGGCCCCGCGGGCAAGAGCGGAGGACGCGCATGGCCGACAAGATCCCGTCGCCGGACCCGACTGCCGGGAGGGCGCGTGAGGCAGACCTGCCCCCTGATCGCGTGTTCCTGCGCGACTATGTGAGCGAGGTCGAGATCGGCGCCTATCCGGAGGAGCGCGGCGTGCGCCAGCGGCTGCGCTTCAACATCGTGGTCGAGGTGATGCGCAAGCCAGGGCCGGTCGAGGACAAGGTCGGGAGCGTGATCAACTATGACGGCCTGATCGAGGCGATCGACAGGGTGGCTGCCGGGCCCCGCGTGAACCTGATCGAGACCTTCGCCGAGCGGCTGGCGGCGCTGTGCCTGGCCGATCCCCGGGCCCTAAAGGTGCACCTGCGGCTCGAGAAGCTGGATCGGCTGGCCCAGGGGGCGACACTCGGCTGCGAGATCAGCCGGCGCCGCGGCCCGGAGTCGAACGAGACGCTGTGGTCGGAGCAGGACGGACTCAGTTAGGGCCCTCGCCGAACACCCGGGCGCAGATTTCGGCGGCGCGTGCCTGCACGGCGGCGAGCCGCGCGTCGAGTTCGTCGAAGTCATCCACCCCGGCAGCCCGGGCCAAGGCACGGCGCAGGCCATCGCCGGCGGTCTCGCGCCGGATCGGGTTGTCCAGCGCCACCCGTTCGATCTGCTGCAGCCCCTGCATCAGCACCAGAGCCTCGTCGAGCGCCTCGGCCTCCTCGTCGCTGATCCAGCCGGCTTCGGCCAGGGCGTCGAGCGACGCGACGGCCGAGCGGCAGGCAAGCCCATGATAGAGGATCCCGGTCTGGGCCAGGAACTCGATCTCCATCAGGCCGCCGGCAGCGTGCTTCAGCGACCAGGGGTTCTGGCGGCTCCGGGCGTGGGCCTCGAGCAGCTTGCCGCGCATCTCCCGCGCCTCCTCGAGCACCCGCGGGTCGCCCTTGCGTTCCGCGAGCGCGGCGCGGATCGCCTCTTCCACTTGCGCGCCGAGATCCGCGGCGCCGGTGACGACGCGGGCGCGGGTCAGCGCGAGGTGCTCCCACACCCAGGCGCGCTCGGCCTGGTAGCGGGCGAAGGCGGAGAAGGAGACGGCAACCGGCCCCTTGCGGCCCGATGGGCGGAGCCGCATGTCCACCTCGTAGAGCCTGCCCTCGGCGGTGGGGGCGGTCAGGGCTGCGACCATCGCCTGCGTCAGGCGCGGGTAGTAGGTCGCCGGCGAGAGCGGCTTCGCGCCCGCGGAGGTCTCGGCGCCCTGTGCATCGTAGACCGTGATCAGGTCGAGATCCGAGGCCGCCGTCATCTCATCGCTGCCGAGCTTGCCCATGCCGATCACCACCATGCCGCGTCCGGGCGGCGGGCCGTGGCGCCGGGCGAATTCCTCGACGACATTGGGATAGAGCACGGCGAGGGCCGCCTCTGCGATGGCGCTGAAGGCCAGCCCGGCCTCGCGGGCGCCGCTCATGCCGCGCAGCACCTGCACACCGGCGCGGAAGGTCTGCTCGTGCGCCCAGCGGCGCACCGCGTCGAGCAGGCGCTCATAGTCGACATCGCTGGCGCGCTCGCGGCCGACCCAGGCGTCCAGATCGCGGGTCAGCTCGGCCGCCGTGCCGAGCGGTGAGAAGAAGTCGCGGTCAAGCAGCGCATCGAGCACCTGCGGGTGCTGCGCGAGATAGCCGGCCAGCCGCGGCGCGGCCGCGCAGATCTCCACGATCAGGTCGAGAAGGTGCGGGTTGCTGGCGAAAAGCGAGAACACCTGCACGCCGGAGGGAAGCCCGGCGAGGAAGCGATCGAACTGGGCCAGCGCCTCGTCCGGGCTGCCCGCCCCGGAGAGGCGTTCGACAATCAGCGGCTCCAGGGTGGCGAGCAGACTGCGCGCCCGCTGGGTGCGTGTGGCCGGCATGTTGGCGCCGCGCCAGGCCTCGATCAGCCGCATGGCGTCTGCCGGCCGCTGGAATCCGGCCCGCGCGAGGGATGCCTCTGTGGTCTCGGGGCGGCTTGCGTCTTTCCCGCGGCGCCTGGCGGCGGGGGTGAAGAATTCCTCTGTGGCCGCGTGGACGCGGGCGAGACGCTCGGCCAGGTCCCGCTCGAAGGCGGCCCGGTCGGACCATCCGCTGAGCGCGGCGAGGCGGGTGCGTCCCTCCTCGGAGCGCGGGAAGACCTGCGTCTGGGCGTCGTCCATCATCTGCAGGCGGTGCTCGAGCGTGCGATGAGCGACATAATCTGTGGCAAGCAGCCCTGCGGTGTCGCGCGTGACCCAGCCGGCCTCTGCCAGCGCCTCGAGCGCGCCCAGGGTGGTCGGCACGCGCAGGGCGGGCGCGCGCCCGCCGCAGATGAGCTGGCGCGTCTGGGCGAAGAACTCGATCTCGCGAATACCGCCCGGCCCGAGCTTGATGTCGCAGCCGGGCAGCGCGCCGGGCGAGAAGCGGCCCTTCTGCTCGCGGATCCGGCGCAGCATGTCGTGGGTGTCCTCGATGGCCGCAAAATCGAGATGGCGGCGCCACACGAAGGGGGTCAGGGCCTCGAGATAGGCGGCGCCGGCCACACGGTCGCCGGCGACCGGGCGGGCCTTGATGTAGGCGGCGCGCTCCCAGGTGCGGCCGACCGATTCGTAGTACCGCTCGGCCGCCTCCATCGCCATGCAGACGGGCGTGGTCGAGGGAGAGGGACGCAGCCGCAGGTCGGTGCGGAACACGTAGCCGTCGGCCGTGCTCTGGGAGATCAGCTTGACCAGCTGGCGGGTGACGTGGATGTAGCGCGCCTTGGCCTGGGCGAAGTCCGAAGCGTCGAATCGGTCCTGGTCGAACAGGCAGATCAGGTCGATGTCGGAGGAGAAGTTCAGCTCGCGCGCGCCCTGCTTGCCCATGGCGAGCACGGTGTAGGCGGCGCCGGACGCGAGATCGGCCTCGTCGAGGCCCGGC
>NZ_JBZSYN010000172.1:0-3771 GCF_058622915.1 Thermohalobaculum sp.
CCCGCAGCGAAGGGTCGGCCCATACCGGCCACGGTCCACGCGAGAGACGACGGTGCTGTAGGCCGTGAGCGTTAGGCGCGCGATCGTCGGGCTCGAAATGAGCTGCCGAGGCATGGGGTTTCTCCAATTTCGGAGGAGAACCTACGAAGCGCCTATTCCGCCTTCAACGCACCGAGGCGAGACGGTGGTGACCAAAGCGATGTTCCGGGCGGCCAATGGCAACTTCAATCGACCTCATGGGCCCGATTTGTCCTCGCTCAATGCGGGACGCGGCATTTTATTACAGGAGTAGTGCATGATTGCCCGCCCTCACCCGCGAGACCGGCATGCTGCACGACACGCTCGGCATCGATCTGTGGAACCTGCTGCTCGGCATCAGCGCCGGGCTCGCCTGCGGCTTCCTCAATGCCGCGGCATCAGCCGGTTCGGCCGTCGCGCTGCCCATGCTGATGGTTATCGGCCTCGACCCGCTCACCGCCAATGCCACCAACCGCGTGCCGGTGCTGATCGGCGCCGTGGCGGCCACCCTCACCTTCCAGCGCAAGAAGACGATCCCTTGGCCGCTCGCGGCCAAGGTCGGCATCCCGGTGACGGTGGGCGCACTCGGGGGCGCCACGCTGGCAGAGGCTGTGCCGGGCCGTGCCTTCGCGCTGATCGTCACCGGCGCGGTGCTGGTCGCCCTGCTACTGGTGCTGAGCAAGCTCAGAGAGGCGATCGAGTCGGCCGCCCCGCACACCCTACATTATCCGCCGCACGACGCCTTGCTGTTCCTTTTCATCGGCGCCTGGGTCGGCTTTATCTCAATCGACGGCGCCACCTATATGCTGCTCGCCTTGGTGCTGGCGGTGGGCCTGCCGCTGGTCGAGGCCAATGCGGTGAAGATGTAAGCGCTGTTTTGAAGGCACCTTCCAATCTGACGGGCTGAGTGGGATTGTCGATCTCTGAATCGGAGATCGGCTTGTGTCTAAGCTTGACGATATGATTGAGCCGGAGGCGGTATCCGTCCGTCGCCTGGAAGTGATCAGCGGGGCGGGTCGTCGGCGGAGCTTCTCAGACGAGTTCAAGACGCGGGTGGTGGAAGAGACGCTTGTGTCCGGCGCGGTGGTTTCGCGGGTCGCTCGTCGCCACGGACTGACGCCGCAGCAAGTGTTCACCTGGCGCAGGCAAGCCCGCGAGGCGTCGTCAGGCCAGGGCGATGGTGGAACGCCGATGTTTGTGCCGGCGGTGGTCGAGGCGGTTCCGTCGTCTGCCCCTGCCAAGCCAGCCGTGAAACCGGACCGCAAGAGCCGCGGCTATAACGCCAGCGCCATGATCGAGATTGAGATCAACGGTATGGTTATTCGGGTCGGCCGGGGCACGGACGCTGAGACGGTCGCGGCGGTGATCGCGGCGCTGAAGGCGACGACGTGATCGGGCCGACAGGCGCGGTGCGGGTGCTGGTGGCGACCAGACCGGTCGACTTCCGCAAAGGCGCCGAGGGGCTCGCCGCGCTGGTGCGCGAGGACATGAAGGCGGATCCGTTCTCGGGTGCGGTCTACGTGTTCCGGGCCAAACGGGCGGACCGGGTGAAGTTGGTGTTTTGGGATGGCACCGGGACGTGTTTGTTCGCCAAACGGCTGGAGGACGGCGCGTTCCGCTGGCCGAGCATGCAGGACGGCGTGATCCGGTTGTCGGCGGCCCAGTTCTCGGCGTTACTGGAAGGTCTCGATTGGCGTCGGGTGCATGCGATCGAGACGCCTGCACCTGTGGCGGCAAGCTGAACTGCGGCATTGTGAATCGCTGCCGTTGAGATGCTCGCTATCTGTCGCCGTTCATGATTCAGTTGCGTCATGACGGCTACGGTCGACACGCTTCCCGACGATCCCGAGGTGCTGAAGGCGATGCTGCTGGCATCGCAAGCACGCGCCGCGCGGCTTGAGCAGATCATCAAGGAACTGCAGCGCCATCGCTTCGGCCGCCGGGCTGAGAAGCTGCCGGAAGACCAGCTCCTGCTGGCACTCGAAGAGGTCGAGCAAGGCGCGGCCGATGGCGAGGCGGAGGCCGATGCTGCCGACCCGAGCGCGCGCCCCAGGCGCGCCGCCAAACGCCGGGCGAACCGGGGCTCTCTGCCGGCCCATCTGCCGCGCGTCGAGATGGTGGTCGATATCGAGGACCATGCCTGCCCGTGCTGTCACAACGCGCTGCATCGGATCGGCGAAGACGTCAGCGAGCGGCTGGATATCGTCCCGGCCCAGCTCCGGGTCGTGGTGGTCCGCCGGCCCAAGTACGGCTGCCGGGCCTGCGAGGAGGTCGTGGTGCAGGCACCGGCGCCAGCCAGGCTGATCGAGGGCGGGCTGCCGACCGATGCGACCGTCGCCCAGGTTCTGGTCTCCAAATATGCCGACCATCTCCCGCTTTATCGGCAGGCCCAGATCCATGCCCGCCAAGGCGTCAATCTGGACCGCTCCACCCTGGCCGACTGGGTCGGCCAAGCGGCCTTCACCCTGCGGCCAATCTACGACCGGCTCCTGGCGGCCCTGAAGAGCTCCACCAAGCTGTTCGCCGACGAGACCACGGCGCCGGTGCTCGATCCCGGGCGCGGGCGCACCAAGACCGGCCAGCTCTGGGCCTATGTGCGGGACGACCGGCCCTGGGGCGGAACCGATCCGCCCGGTGTCGCCTACGTCTACGCGCCTGATCGCAAAGCGGAGCGACCGAGCGCCCATCTGGCTGGCTTCAAGGGTATCCTTCAGGTCGATGGCTATGCCGGCTACCGGCCGCTCGCCGAGCGCGGCGACGTCGAACTCGCCTTCTGCTGGGCGCATGTCCGGCGGCGCTTCTACGAACTTGCCGCAGCCGGCCCGGCGCCGATCGCCAGCGAGGCGCTGGAGCGCATCGCCAAGCTGTACGCCATCGAGAGCGGCCTTCGAGGCCGCGGCGCCGAGGACAGACGCGCAGTTCGCCAGGAGCAGGCCAAGCCGCTCGTCGACGATCTGGAATCCTGGTTGCGCGCCAAGCTGGAGCTCATCAGCCAGAAGACCAAGCTCGCCGAGGCCATCCGCTATGCCCTGTCGCGATGGGCCGGTCTGACCCGCTTCATCGACGACGGCCGCATCGAAATCGACAGCAACGTCGTCGAGCGCTCCATCCGCCCGATCGCGCTAAACCGCAAGAACGCTCTGTTCGCCGGATCCGATGGTGGCGGTGAGCACTGGGCGATCATCGCCTCGCTGATCGAGACGTGCAAACTCAATGGCATCAATCCGCAAACCTATCTGACCGACGTCATCACCCGCATCGTCAACGATCATCCCAACAGCCGGATCGATGAGTTGTTGCCCTGGGCCTACGCCGCTGCACCAGCACTCAGGGACGTGGCCTGAGGACAGCGCTTACAATATGGCCGTGACTGCCGCGACTTGGCCGTCGTCGGTCAATCAATATGAGGATTGGTATTAGAGGAGATTAGACGCACAGATGGCACTGCTAACGATGCCAACTTGATAAGAAAAGTGCATTTCTTATCCGCAGCCTGGCCCAACCGCGATCTCGACGCCCTCATGCCCTGGAACTATCCGGCAAACGTCTGAACGGCCCCGCCTTCGCGCTTACACTAAATGAACTGCTGCCCGAAATGTAGGTAGCCCGATTCTCACCGACACAGTAGAGTCCCGACAAGTTGTCCGTGGCCTGCAGATACTGTTCGTCACACCAGCACAGTACTCGACGCGGTTGGATAAGGCGTTGAGTTGATTCATAAAAGCGATTCTTTGCCTGGCAGCGAAGGATCGC
>NZ_JBZSYN010000173.1:0-15255 GCF_058622915.1 Thermohalobaculum sp.
CTCGGCCAGCTTGCGCCCGCCGTGCCAGATCTGGAAGGTCCAGGTGCCGGGGACCAACTCCCAGGGATTCTCGAAGCCATAGCCGACATATTCGGTGGCCCCGACGGTCTTGGTCCGCCGGTAACGGCTCCGATGCATCGGCTCAGCACTGCCCGGCGCGCGCAGCCCCGGCGCGGGGTAGATGTCGACCATGTCGAGCGCCACCTTGGCGCCGGCCGGCGCGCCGACCACAACGAAGCGGAAGCCGAACTCGACCCCGACCCGCGCCGGGATCGTCGTCGTGGCCGCGACATTGCGCGCCGTGGTCACCGCGGTGATCTCCCCGGTCGGCGTGCCCGCGTTCTTCGTCTGCGCCCCGGCCTCGATGACATAGATGCCCCGGTCGACCACGTCGATCCGGTCGACCCGCACATCGTCGGCCAGCGCGCCCAGCGGCACCAGCACCAGCGGCAGCATCAGCATCAGCCTGCGCATGGCGTCCGACCTCCCCGGCGGCTTCCCGGCGCCGAGGATACGTCCGCGCCCGGCCGCCCTCCAAGGCATTTCGCACTGCACCATACTTTTGCGCGGAGGCGTGCCGGATACGCTTAACAAGGCGTGAAATTTGCGGCAAAATTCTTACAGGTCTTATATAAGACCTATAAGAGTTGACCGGCCCAATCGGGGCTCAGATCGCCTCGACCGCGGCGCGCAGTTTCTGCCGCACCTCGGCCGCGATGTGCCCCAGATCGGGGTTGTCGACCGACTGCATCGAGGCCACCGGATCGACCGCCGAGACCTCCACATGCCCCTCGCCGCGGTCCTGCACGATCACGTTGCAGGGAAGCATCGTGCCGATCTTGTCCTCCTGCTGCAGCGCCTGCCAGGCGAACTGCGGATTGCACGCGCCGAGGATGGTGTAGGGCCGGAAATCCACGTCCAGCTTCTTCTTCAGCGTCGCGCGCACGTCGATCGTGGTCAGCACGCCGAAGCCCTCATCGGCCAGCGCCCGGGTCGCCGCGGCGACCGCGTCGTCGAAGGGCATCTCCACCAACTTGCTGAAATGATAGGTCATTCTAGCATCCTCCGTCGTTCCTCGAACTCCTGCTTGTCGATCTCACCGCGGGCGAAGCGCTCCTTGAGGATCTCGAGCGGCCGGTTGACGGGCGGCGGCGCCGGGGGGTGCCTGCCGGCGCCGGTCAACCAGCGCACCAGCAGCACCACCGCGGCGATCAGTGCCGCGAACACGAGGATCATCCACAGCGGCCCCAGCAACATCCACCATCCGCCGTATTCCCACATGTGCATGGGCCCGGGGTAGTAATCGCCCTGCTGCGCCAGCGCCGGCGTGGCCGCCAGCGCCGCCGCAGCAAGCGAAATCCGTCCTGCAAGCGCCATGATCCGCTCCAACGTCAAAAAGGCCCCGCCGCCCCTTCGGGGCACCGCGACATATAGGCAGCCCCCGCAACCAAACAACGGATCGCCGCCGTGAAATCCGGCGCTGGCAGGCTCAGTCCCTAAACAGCGCGCGCAGCTCGTCCTTGGCCTGCTCCAGCACCTTGCGGCGGTGGGGCTCGAGCTGGCTGCCGGCGCGGTTGATGTAGAAGTTCAGCATCCCCATGGCCGACTGCAGCGGCGTGCCCTTGCGCCGCGTGCTCGCCTCGGCCGAGCGCTTCAGCGAGCGGGCGATCCGTTTTGGATCGTCCCAGGTGAAGACGCCGTCCTCGAGATCCAGCGCATCGCTGGTCTCGGTGACGCGCTGCGACCAGCGCTTGTCGTCGTCCTTGCCGCCCATCGCATCCTCGTGCAGCCGCCTGCCCCGATGGCGGGGCCGGCCCGCGCGCCAGCCCGGCCGCGGGATCCGGCTCAGTTCCGCTCGAGGGCGTGCTCGCGGAGCATCTCAAGCGGCACGACCTCGAGCGCGCGCTTGTGCGTCGCCGTCAGCTTCACGCGCGGCGCCATCCCCGCCTCGTAGGCCTCGAGGAAGCGCGCGGCGCACAGGCACCAGCGGTCGCCCGGCTTGAGGCCGGGGAAGCCGAACTCCGGCAACGGCGTGGAGAGGTCGTTGCCGACCTCCTTGGAGAAGGCCAGGAACTCCGCGGTCATCACGGCGCAGACCGTGTGGCTGCCCCGGTCCGCCTCGGAGGTATCGCAACAGCCATTGCGGAAGAACCCGGTCACCGGCTCCGTCGAGCACGGCTCGAGCCTGTCGCCCAGCACGTTGGTCGAGGGATTGATCTCGAAAACCGGCATGCCGCTCTCCCGATTCGCCGAGCGGGCGTGTATGATCGCCCGCGCGCCGGCCCTTGGCCGGCCGTCCCGCGGCCCCATATAGCGCAATACCCCTGCCAGAACAGGGAACTACAGGCAAGATTAGACCAGAGAGGCAAACATGACCGTCACCCGCCGCCGCACGCTCGGCGCGCTCGCCGCCGTGGCGACGCTCGCCACCCTGCCCCCGCATCCGGCCGACGCCGCCTCGGCCGAGGTGATCGACGCCCGCGTCAACATCGCGCTGGCCAAGCTGTACAAGGACGTGCCCTACTCCAAGGAGCTGGCGCAGCGAGCCAAGGCCATGCTGATCATGCCCAGGGTGCTGAAAGGCAGCTTTATCGTCGGCGGTGCCTATGGCGAAGGGGCGCTGCGGCTGAACGACCCGACCACGGGCTATACCAAGTCGGTTGCCTACTACTCGGTCGCCACCGGCTCGGTGGGCCTACAGATCGGCATCCAGAAGACCAGCCATGTGCTGTTCTTCCTCACCGACTCGGCGCTGAGGAACTTCCGCAACGCCGACGGCTGGCAGATCGGCGCCGATGCCGAGGTGACCTTCCCCAAGGCGGGGCTGAACGCCGCGGTGAACTCGACCACGGCGCAAAAGCCGATCATCGGCGTCGTCTTCAACGAGGACGGGCTGGCGATCGGCGCGAGCCTCGCCGGGGCGAAGTACTCGCGCATAAATCGGTGAAGCGGGCCACGCACGCCGCCCCCGCGGGCAGAGCCTTTCAGAGGGCGGCCTCGGCGGCCTCCCGGATGGCGCGGATATTGTCCCGGTAGACCTCGGGCGCATCCGCCGAGCCGCCGCGGAACACGGCCGAGCCCGCCACCAGCACATCGGCGCCCATGGCGGCGCAGTTGCCAGCCGTCTGGGGCGTCACCCCGCCGTCCACCTGGATGTGGACCTCGCGCTCGCCGATCATCTCGGCCAGCCGCGCGATCTTGGGCAGCTGGGCCTCGATGAAGGACTGACCGCCGAAGCCGGGATTGACGCTCATCACCAGGACGAGGTCGACGCGATCGAGCACGTACTCGATCGCCTCGGGCGGCGTCGCGGGGTTGAGCGAGACGCCGGCGCGGGCGCCCAAAGACCGGATGCGCTGCAGCGAGCGGTCGAGGTGCGGCCCGGCCTCCGGATGCACCGTGATGATGTCGGCGCCGGCCTCGGCGAAGGCCTCGAGATAGGGATCGGCCGGCGAGATCATCAGGTGCACGTCCATGACACCCCGGACGTGGGGCCGCAGCGCCGCGCAAACGGCCGGGCCGATGGTGATGTTGGGCACGAAATGGCCGTCCATCACGTCGACATGCACCCAGTCGGCGCCATGCTCCTCGATGGCACGACACTCGGCGCCAAGCCGGGCGAAGTCGGCCGAAAGGATCGAAGGGGCGATCTTGATGCGGCGGTCGAAGCCGGCGTAGGGCATTCGTGCCTCCCCGAGGTCTGCACAGGCTCCCGATACAGGATCGGCGCCCGGCAGGAAAGCCCTAGGCCGCCTGCACCAACGCCCTGAACAGTCGCCAGTCGCGGCGCGAGAAGACGAGGAATTCCGGGTGCCACTGCACGCCGAGGACGAGTCGGTCGCCCTGGACGAGCTCGACCGCCTGCACGATGTCGTGCTCGTCCCAGGCCACCGCGCGCAGGCCTTCCCCGAGTCGGTCGACAGATTGCCGGTGCAGCGCATTCACGCGCGTGGGCTCGGGGCCGAGAATGCCGGCCAGCCGGCTGCCGGGCTCGAGGCGCACCTCCTTGCGCGGCAGCGGCGTGTGGATGCGCTTCGCCGCCGGATAGGTCTGGTAGATGTCGCCATGCAGCGTGCCACCGCGCGCCACGTTGATGAGCTGGGCGCCGCGGCACACGCCGAGCATTGGCAGGCTGCGCCGCTCGGCCTCGGCGATCAGCGCCAGTTCCAGCGCGTCGCGCTCGGGGTCCTGGGTCGAGTGCGGCAGCAGCTTGCCGCCGTAGAGCTCCACCCCGATGTCGTGGCCGCCGCCGATGATCAGCGCATCGAGCTGCTCGACGCGGCGGATGGCGCGGCCCGTGCGCATGCGATGCGCCTGCCCGCCAGCACGCCACAGCGCCCAGCGGAAGAACGGAAAGATGCGCCAGCCCGCGCGGGCCGAGACCGACACGCCGACCAGCGGCCGCTTGCCCCGGCGGACTCTCATCCGAGGACCGCACCGACGCGCTGGAGATATTCGGCCCGGCCCGCGCGCCACTCCTCCAGGTCCAGAACGGCGCTTCGCAGCGTCTCGAGGTCTTCGGCATCGTCGGCAGCCGCTTCGAGCCGGTCCCAGCGGGCCAGCTCGGTGCGCGGAGACCAACCGGGCTTTCCGAGACGGCTGTCGGGCAGGCGGTAGTGAAAAGCCGGCCGGGGGCTTCTCACCGGGCGGGCACGCACGCGCAGGCAGGCTTCCGGCGCCAGGTGGCCGAGCAGCGGCCAGAGGTCGAGGCCCCGGTTCCGGTTCGGGTTCCATTGGCCGTAGAGCCCGATGAAATCGTCCAGTGCCGGAACGCGACCGTCAGCCATGCGGCGGCCAAGCGCGCGGACATAGGCCGCCGGATAGGGATCGATGAAGGGCGTGGCGCGGCGCGCATTGTCCGGCGGGCGCATGGCGCGCAGCCAGCGCTCGGCGAAGCCGTAGGCAGCGGCGATGCGGATGGCCCGGTCCGGCTCGGGCGGCACGAGCTGCATGTTCAGGTGCATGCCGAAGGCGTTGAGGGTGGCCGCCTTCGTGCCCTGGAGCCCGGCCGCGCGCAGCGCCCCGATGGCCTCGTCGAGGATGGCGAACTGGCCCGGGCCAAGCGGCTCGGTGATCAACTCAACCGGGGCGAGGCGGGCGAGCACCTCGACCGCCGCCTCGCGCGCGCCGAGCGCGTCGAGCGCCCGGTCGACCAGGTCGGGCTCGGCGGGCACCTTGGCGTAGCGGGTGTCGAGCTCGAGCCTCAGCGTGCCCAACCGCGACCCGGTGACGCGGGCCAGATGCGGCGAATCGGCCTCGACCGTGCCGCCCAGGGCGCGGGCCAGCACGCCCGCCGCGCCCCGGGCGTCGATGCCGGCGAACTCGATCTCGACCCCGACCTTGCGCCGGCTCTCGGCACCGCCGCCCACCTCAGCGCTTGAGCCGCCGGATCAGCGAGGAGGTGTCCCAGCGGCCGCCGCCCATGTCCTGCACCTCGCCGTAGAACTGGTCGACCAGGGCGGTCACCGGCAGGCGCGCCCCGTTCTGGTGCGCCTCCTCGAGGCAGATGGCCAGGTCCTTGCGCATCCAGTTGACCGCAAATCCGTGCTCGAACTCATCGGCGAACATGGTCTTGTAGCGGTTGTCCATCTGCCACGACTGCGCCGCTCCCTTGGAGATGACCCCGATCACGGCCTCACCGTCGAGCCCGGCCTTCTCGCAAAAATACAGGCCCTCGGCGAGGCCCTGGACCAGCCCGGCGATGCAGATCTGGTTGACCATCTTGGTGAGCTGGCCGGCGCCGGCCGGGCCGATCAGGCGCTTCATCTTGGCATAGGCCTCGATCACCGGGGCGATGCGCTCGTAGTCGGCCTCTTCGCCGCCGCACATGATGGTGAGCTGGCCGTTCTCGGCGCCCGCCTGGCCGCCCGAGACCGGGGCGTCGACGAAGCCGATGCCGGCCTCCTTGGCCATGGCATTGAGCTCGCGCGCGATATTGGCGCTGGCAGTGGTGTGATCGACGAAGACCGTGCCTTTCTCCATGCCGGCGAGCGCGCCGTCCTCGCCCAGCGTGACCGAGCGCAGGTCGTCGTCGTTGCCGACGCAGGCCATCACGAACTCCGAGCCCTGGGCGGCCTCGCGCGGGGTCGGCGCCGACTTGCCGCCGTGCTGCTCGACCCACTTCTCGGCCTTCGCACCGGTGCGGTTGTAGACGGTCACCTCGTGCCCCCTGGCGGCGAGATGGCCGGCCATGGGATACCCCATGACGCCCAGCCCTATGAACGATACCTTAGCCACGCTGCCTCCTCTCTCGCTTTGTCTGCTTTCAGCGTCGAACCGATGTTGAACCGCGGGTCGCGATCTGGGAAGAGAGGCGCCCGGGTGCCACGACAAACTGTGCGGCGCGCGCAGCCCGGGTCAAGTCCGACGGCGGAGGAAGCACAACCGCGATGACCGTGATCCTGCGCTGGCTGCTTCGCATCTTCGCCGCCGCCGTGGTGGCGCTGGTGGTGGCCCTGGCGCTGGCCTGGTACCTGGTGTCGCGCTCGCTGCCCGATTACTCGGGCACTCTGACGATGAAGGGCCTCGACGGCCAGGTGCGCATCACCCGCGACGCCAACGCCGTGCCGCATATCCGCGCCACGACCGACCACGACGCCTATTTCGCGCTGGGGCTGGTGCACGCACAGGACCGGCTGTGGCAGATGGAGCTGGACCGGCGGGCGGCGCAGGGCACGCTCTCTGCCATGTTCGGCAAGCGGACCGTGGGGGTGGACCGCCTGATCAAGACGCTGAACCTGTACGGGCTGGCCAACCAGTCGCTGGCGTTCCAGACGCCCGAAACCAAGGCGGCGCTCAAGGCCTATTCGGCGGGCGTCAACGCCTGGATCCGCCACGTGAACGCCGACGCGCTGGGCCGCGGCGCACCGGAGTTCTTCCTGTTTTCCAATGCGCTCGCGCCCTGGACGCCAACGGATTCGCTGGCGATCCTCAAGCTCATGTCACTGCGGCTGACAGGCGCGGCGCGCGACGAGATTCGGCGTGCACGTTTTCTGCTGCACCTCACGCCCCAGCAAGTCGCCGACATCCTGCCCTCGGATCCCAATCCGGCGATGACGGCGCCACCGCGCTACTCGGCGCTGTTTCCGGGAGCGCAGTTCGGCAAGTTCGATCCGCCCAAGCCCGATCCGTGGATGCAGGCCTTCGGCCCGGTCGCGCGGCCCGAGATGGCCGGCGCCTCGAACGCCTGGGCGGTGGACGGAAGCCGCGCAGCGGGGGGCAAGCCTCTCCTGGCCAGCGACCCGCATCTGTGGCTGTCGGCGCCGGGCGTGTGGTATCTGGCAGACGTGCAGGGCCCGGGGCTCGCGGCGATCGGCGGCACGCTGCCGGGGGTGCCGGCGGTGATCATCGGGCGCAACCGCGACCTTGCCTGGGGCCTGACCACGACCGGGGCCGACGACCAGGACATCTATATCGAGAAGGTCAACCCGAAGAACCCCGACGAGTACAAGACGCCCACGGGCTGGGCGAAGTTCACGACACGCCCGATCCGGATCGAGGTGGCCGGCGGCAAGACGCTCGCCGGCATCGTGCGCTCGACCCGCCACGGGCCGGTGCTGGCGCCCGACGACCTGGGCGTGGGATCGGTCACGCCCGAGGGCGACGTGGCGGCGCTGGCCTGGACGGCGCTGAACGCCAAGGACCGGACCATGAGCGCGGCCGTGGCGCTGATGCACGCGAACGGCATCGACGCCGCGGTCAAGGACAGCGAGATGGTGCTGGCGCCGGCCCAGAACCTGATCCTCGCCGACCGCAGCGGCGTGGCGATGGTGATGGCCGGCCGCGTGCCGATGCGCAAGGCCGACAGCACCAGCCAGGGCCGCGTGCCCTCGCCGGGCTGGCGGGCCGAGAACGACTGGCTGGGCCTGCGACCGCCAAGCCAGAACCCGCGCGTGATCCGCCCGCCCGAGGGCGCGGTGGCCAACGCCAATAACCGCATCACGGACGCGCCCTACCCGAACAACATCACCTTCGACTGGGGCTATCCCTATCGCATCCGCCGCCTGGTCAAGGAACTGTCGGGCCGCCAGTACCACTCGCGCGACGGCTTCGTGGCGCTGCAGAACGACGCGGTCTCGGAGATGGCGCGCGCCGTGCTGCCGCTGATCGCGCGCGACCTGTGGTGGGGCGAGGAGCCCAAGGGCAACGACCGCCGGCGCCAGGCGCTGGACATGCTCAAGCGCTGGAACGGCTCGATGGACCGGCACAGCCCCGAGCCGCTGATCTTCTACGAGTGGATGCTCATGCTGACGCGGCGCCTGGCGGCCGACGAGTTGGGACCCCTGCTGGCCGAAGTTCCGGGCCCGCGGCCGCTGTTCGTCGAGAGGGTCTTCCGCAACATCGACGGCGCGGCACGGTGGTGCGACGTTGACAAGACGCCCCAGAAGGAAACCTGTGCGCAGATGGCCTCGCTGGCGCTCGACGACGCGCTGGCCGCGCTGGTGCGCAAATATGGGCCGAACATCCAGGGCTGGCGCTGGGGCGCGGCGCATGTGGCGATCCACCGTCACACGCCGCTTGGCGACATCGCGCTGCTGGCCCCCTTCGTCAACATCGAGAACGAAACCTCGGGCGGCAACTACACGCTCCTGCGCGGCGCCACCCCGGGTGAGGGACCGCATCCCTGGCGCAACGTGCATGCCGCCGGGCTGAGGATCGTGGTGGATTTCTCCGACCCGAACGGCTCGGTGATGATCGCGGGCACGGGGGAGAGCGGGCACCCGCTCTCGCGCTGGTACGACAACTTCTCCGAGCTCTGGGCGCGCGGGGACACCATCCCCATGTCGATGAGCGACGCCGACGCTGCCGCCGGAGCGGTGGGCGTGATGGTGCTCAAGCCGGCGCACTGAGCCGCGGGAATGATTTCGCCCGCAGCGGTCGGGCGGGTGCGCCGCGGATGGAAGCGGCTTACGGCAGGTAGACCTCGCGCAGATAGACCGGGATTTCGACGACGCCGATCATCTTCTCGCTGCCGTCGAACATCGGAGCGAGTTCGGGAATCGTCGAGGCAAAGTCGGCCTTGCCGTCGAGCGCCTTGCCGGCGGGCACGCTCATCGCAAGATCCGCAAGCTGCCGGTAACGGTAGATCCGGTGGAAGCCGGGCTTGACGTTCGAATACGGCAATGCCTCGGCTTCCGACCACGACGGCGTGCCCGCCTGATAGGACAGCTTGAGCGTCATCTCGCCTCCGCCCTTCGGGGCCACCGACCATCCCTCAAAGAGCGCGGGGGCGACGTTCCGCGCGCTTTCAAGTTTGGCGCTGCGGCTGATCTCCGCCGTCTTTGCGTTGCCATAGGGATCATAGTCCGGGGGCGTCGCGTAGATGCGCGTGACGTAGAGCCGCGTCTCGTTCGCCTTGGTGGCAAGGCTTGCTAGCGCCACGCCGCGGAAGCTCGCAGGCGTGGTCGGTTTCTTTTTGGCGTCCAGCTCCAGATACCGGTCGACGAGGACGACAAGCAGATTCGCACCGGCGAACGGGCCCTTTGAGAAGGGCGCGAGCGTCCAGCCCTCGGGCAACCAGGCCTGCGCCGCGGCCGCGTTCACCTGGAAGGCGACAACTACGCGACTGTCGACATTGGAGCTGTTGAAGGTCTCGGCGCGGGCCGCCGTCGGTTGCAGCCCGGTCAAACCGATCACGACCCCGGCAACGAGCGGGAGGCCGCCGCGAAAGGCCGCGCGCATCGATCGTTTCATGTCAATCTCCCCATGCAATCGAATATGGGGAGCCGCGCTCCGGAACGGCCTCAAAACATATCAATCTGCTGGACGCCGGCGCGGCTCCCAGACGGGCGCAGCATAGCACGTTGCCCCGCCTGCCGGCAGCCCGGATGGCCGGCTGGCTAGCCGAACAGCTCGTGGCAGAGCTCGAGCGCCTCGACCAGCTTGTCCACCTCGGCGGGCGTGTTGTAGAGGCCGAAGGAGGCGCGGCAGGTGGCCGTGACGCCCAGATGCGTCATCAGCGGCTGGGCACAGTGGTGGCCGGCGCGCACGGCGACGCCCTTGCGGTCCACCACCGTCGAGATGTCGTGCGGGTGCGCGCCGCCCTCGAGCACGAAGGAGAAGATCGCCCCCTTCTCCCGCGTCGTGCCGTGCAGGTGCAGCCAGTTCAGGCCCGACAGGCGCTCGGTGGCATAGTCGCGCAAGGAGCGCTCGTGCGCGGCGATGTTCTCCATGCCGAGCCCGCCCAGGTAGTCGATGGCGGCGCCCAGCCCGATGGCCTGCACGATGTTGGGCGTGCCGGCCTCGAAGCACAGCGGCGGGTCGGCGTAGGAGATCGTGTCCTGGTGCACCTCGCGGATCATGTCTCCGCCGCCGTGGAAGGGGCGCATCTGCCCGTGCCGCTCCTTGCGGGCATAAAGCGCGCCCGAGCCGGTCGGGCCGTAGAGCTTGTGCCCTGTGACCGCGTAGAAATCGCAACCGATCTCGGCAACGTTGACGGGGAAGTGCACGGCGGCCTGGCTGCCGTCGACCACCGTGGCCACGCCGCGCTCGCGCGCGGCCCGGCAGATGGTCCCCACATCCACCACGGTGCCCAGCGCGTTCGACATGTGGGTGACGGCGACGAGCTTGGTGCGCGGGCCGATGGCCTCGATTACCTTGTGCGGGTCGAGGCTGCCGTCGGGCTCGATCTCAACCCATTTGAGCACGGCGCCCTGGCGCTCGCGCAGGAAGTGCCAGGGCACGATGTTGGCGTGGTGCTCCATGACCGTGAGCACGATCTCGTCGCCCGGCCCGAGATTCGGAGCTGCCCAGGAATAGGAAACGAGATTGAGGCCCATCGTGCTGTTCTGCACGAAGATGATCTCCTCCTCGTGGCGCGCGCCGAGGAAGCGGGCGAGCTTTCCCCTGACCGCCTCGTATTTCTCGGTGGCGATGTTGGAGAGGAAGTGCAGGCCACGGTGGACGTTGGCGTATTCCTGCTCGTAGGCGTGGCGGACCGTGTCGATCACCTGGCGCGGCTTCTGCGCCGAGGCGGCGTTGTCGAGATATACAAGGTCCGTCCCGTTCACCTCGCGCGCGAGGATCGGGAAGTCGGAGCGGATTTTCTCGACGTCGTACATGGCGCGGGCTCCCACGGAAGGGCTCAGGCGGCCGGCATCAGGCCGGAGAAGACGAAGGAGAACAGCATCGAGACGCCAAAGATCACGGCCAGCACGTTCACAGTGCGCCGGAAGTTGTGCAGCTCGGCAACGTAGCTGGCCAGGAGCCACAGCATAACCGCGGAGCAGACCAGCACCCACAGGGCAGCGCCCCCCGGGATCGTGCCGCCTGCCTTCGCCGCATTGACGATGCTGACGAGCGCCGGCAGCACCAGCGGCACGATGACGCTGGTGACCAGCATGTACCAGGCGACGACGAGACCGCTTTGCACCAGCGTGCCCTTGCCGCCGAACATGCGGCCGACATAGCACGCGGCCACGGTGAAGATCCCGAAGGTGAACAGCGAGTCGACCAGGCCGACCAGGTAGTAGCCGAGCGAGAAGCCGGCATCCGCGGGCCGCGCGCCAGGCACCAGGATGAAGAACATCTCGCGCACCAGCCAGGCGAGCACCACCATCGAGACCGCAGCGTCGAGCCCGTGACCGCCGGCGAGCAGCCGGCGCACCGAGGCGCGCGGATGCAGATAGCCGCCAATGATGTTCTCGATGACGGCCCCGATCATCCCAGCGCTCCCGTCACCTGGCGCATCGCGTTTTATGCCTGACCGTGCTCGGCCCCGCCGGAGCACACTCCCCACGCACACGCTCTCCTCTCTCACACGCGGCCGGACCGGACAAGCGCCGCACCCTTCGCGCCTCGGTCACAGGATGCGTCCGAGCGCATAGATCGTGCCGATGAAGGTGCCCACGATCAGCACCATCAGCGCGAAGACTCGCCAGGCGCTGTGGAAATCGTGTGCCTCGGCGATGCAGCGTGCCGCGACCCAGCCGAAGGCAAGCCCGCCCAGTGCATCCGCGATCTCGCTGGCGCGGCCCGGCACCCCGGTCAGCAGCACCGAGAGCAGATGCGCGGCGAGGATCGCCGGCGACGCGACCAGCGCCGCCCAGAACAGGGCCGCCCGGCTTTCGCGCCAGCTTCCCGTGCCGCCGGCCTTGCGCGCGATCCATCCTGCCACCGCCGCGACCACATAGAGCGCCAGGGTGCGAAAAAAGACCGACGCGACGAACTCGGCCGCGATCAGGGCGCGGAAATGCTGGGGCGTGTAGGTCGGCGCCATTGGGCCCCAGGCGGCAATCACCGCCCGGCCGAGAAACCACACAAGCCCGGACAGGACCGCATAATAGAGCAGCCGCCCCTCGGTCGGCCGGCGGTCCAGCTCGTAGCGTAGAGAGCCGCGCAGGTCGGCCCAGGCCGCCAGCACCCGCCAAATCAGGCCGCCCTGTCTCAGCGCGTCGTCCACCGGCCATCAGCCTCCGCTACGCTCGGCCATCCAGCGGGCGATGTGCGCCCGCATGGCCTCGGCCAGCGTCTCGTCCTCGATCTCGGCAAGCGCCTCCTCGGCGAAGGCGGCGACCAGCAGCGCCTCGGCCTCGGCGCGGCTGACGCCGCGGGCGCGCAGGTAGAACATGGCATCCTCGTCGAGCCGCCCCGTGGTCGAGCCATGGGAGCATTTCACGTCGTCGGCCCAGATCTCGAGCTCGGGCTTGGCGCGGAACTCGGCGCCCTCGTTCAGCAGCACCGACTGGCTGATCTGGTAGCCGTCCGTCTGCTGCGCCTCGCGGCGCACGAAGATCTTGCCCTGGAAGACACCGTGCGCCTTGTCGGCCAGAACATTCTTGAACACCTGCCTGCTCTCGCAGCCTGGCGCGGAATGGGTGACGAAGACGGTGTTGTCGACGTGGCTCGCATCCCTGGCCAGCACCGCGCCGGCGATGTGGCCGACGGAACCCTCGCCCGCGAACTCCATGACGACCTCGTTGCGCGTCAGCCCGCCATCCGCCGTCAGGGTGAAGGTCTTGAAGCGCGCCCCGGCGCCGAGGCGGGCGAAGAGATGGGCCGCGGCTGGCTGTCGCTCCCCGGCCTGGAGGCGCACGTGCTGGAAGCTGGCGCCGCCCGCGAGGTCCACCTCGATCACCTCGTTCGAGGGCACGCCGGACTGCACCAGCAGCAGCGAGGCCCCCGCCTCGACCCGGATCAGGTGGCGGATCAGCGAGGCGCCCTCGCCAATCTGGTCGTGCCGGATATGGATGGCCTCGGGGACCGCGCCGGTGACGTGGAGGGCGAGCCCCTCGCTGGCGACGGCGGTGTTGAGCGCGGCCAGCGGGCGCGCCACCTTCTCGCCGCCTGCCGCCTCGAGCTGGCCGAACAGCTCGCGGGCGAAGGTGATGTCCTGGGTGAGGACCTCCTCAAGCGGCGCCGCCGTCAGGCCATCGAGCGCAAGCGCGTCCGACAGGTCGGGCCGGAAGCGCCCATTGACGAAGCGGGCGCGGCGCGGTTTCACCTCGCCAAACTGGGGCGCGACCTCAGGCGCGGTGTCGCTGGGCTCGAGGGCAGCCAGGGGCGCCGTCAGACTGGTCGGATCCGTGTACTTCCAGTACTCGTCGCGCCTGGCCGGCGCGCCGGCCTCAAGCAGGCGCCCGCGCGCCGCGGCGCGGGCGGCGTGGGCCCAGCCGGGCTCGCGGCCGGGCAGCGGCAGGATGCTCAAGAGCTGCTCGGCGTCCCGGCGCTTGGTGTCGCGCGCCTTCTCGATCGCGGCCCTGGTGGTCGCCATGGTCGCCCCTCCTCAAGCCGCAGGGCTGGTCTGAGGCGTGGACTGCAGGTGCGCGTAGCCCTGTTCCTCGACGCGCAGCGACAGCTCCGGTCCGCCTGTCTCGACGATGCGGCCGTTCCACATGACGTGGACCACGTCAGGCACGATGTGGTTCAAGAGCCGCTGGTAGTGCGTGATGACCACGAAGGAGCGCTGCGGCGAGCGCAGCGCATTCACGCCGTCGGCAACCAGGCGCATGGCGTCCACGTCGAGCCCCGAATCGGTCTCGTCGAGCACGCAGATGCGCGGTTCCAGCACGGACATTTGCAAGATCTCGTTGCGCTTCTTCTCACCGCCGGAAAATCCCACATTGATGGCCCGCTTCAGCATCTCCGGAGAGATCTGCAGGTCCTTTGCCTTCTCGCGCACCAGCTTGAGGAAGTCCGGCGAGGAGATCTCCGCCTCGCCGCGCGCCTTGCGCTGCGAGTTCAGCGCCGTGCGCATGAAGGTCATGTTGCCCACGCCGGGGATCTCGACCGGGTATTGGAAGGCGAGGAAGAGGCCGTGCGCCGCGCGCTCCTCGGCCTCCATGGCAAGCACGTCCTCACCGTCATAGGTGACCGAACCTTCCGTCACCTCGTAGCCTTCCCGGCCGGCGAGCACGTAGGCAAGCGTCGACTTGCCCGATCCGTTCGGGCCCATGATGGCGTGCACCTTGCCCGGCTCGACGGTCAGGTCGAGGCCCTTGAGGATCGCCTTGTCCTCGTCCTCGAGCTTCACGTGCAGGTTCTTAATTTCAAGCATCTTCGTTCCGTTCGCTATCGCAGTTCCCTGCCACCTTGGGGGGCACATATTTCTGCCGGTCTCACGCCTGGCGCGCGGGGAAAGGCGGGAACATCGCGCGCCGGTGGGATGGCCGCAGGGGTCGCTCCCGCTGTTCCGCCACTCCCTTCCGCTCGCGCCGCAATCTCGCCGACCCGTCAGCGCGCCGGCGCCGGTCGCCGCTCCGAGGCTTCCACCACCTTCTCGATCATCGTGAGGAAGGTGTTCTCGTCGCCGAGCCCGGTTACCGTCTCGCCGTTCTGGCGCACCAACTCCCAGCTGTCGCCGCGCACCGCCTGCACGCGGCACAGGCGCACATCGTCGCCCTCGTCGGTGGGGCGGGTGATATCGAACGCGTTGATCTGGTCGTTGGTCTCGAGCTTCACCTCGTGGCCGCGCTCCTTCAGGTGCTTCTCGGCGGCCTCGACGAGGGTGAGCAGGTCGGCGCCTTCCTTCACGGTGCTGGTCATTTTTGTCCTTTCTCTCTTCATCTCACGTTCGGGCGGCGGCGGGCGCAGCGATGCGCGCGCCCAGGTTCCGCCGCGGGGGAAATGGAAGCGGGCGGCCGAAAGGCGCCTGCTCCCGCGGGGCCGGCCGGGCCCGGGGCCTCAGCCGACGCTGCCTTCGAGCGAGATCGCCACGAGCTTCTGGGCCTCGACGGCGAACTCCATGGGAAGCTCCTGCAGCACCTCCTTGCAGAAGCCGTTGACGACCAGCGCGACCGCCTCCTCCTCGCTCATGCC
>NZ_JBZSYN010000174.1:0-28694 GCF_058622915.1 Thermohalobaculum sp.
ACATCGACGGGCAACGCGCGCGGATGGAGCAAATCGCCACCAGAACGATCGAGAAGGCGCCGCCGGGGCGCGGGGCGCCTTCTCGATCGTCCGCGTGCCGATTTTCTCCATCCCGGCGCGCTGCCCGTCGATGTAGACGGCGCCCCCGCGCATCTGGATCCGCTCGCCCGGCAGCCCGATCAGCCGCATGATCCGCTGGCGGGGCATGCCGCTGGTGGGCGCATCGTAGGCGACGATGGCGCCGCGTTTAGGCAGCTGTCCGGGAGAGAGCTTCTCGGCCAGGACCCAGTCGCCGGTGATCAGCGCCGGGGCCATGGAGTCGTTCCAGATCCGGTAGCTGCTGCCCCCCGCGAGGCTGTTGGCGGCGAGCGGCCCGATCAGCAGCGCGACCACCGAGGCAACGGACAGAGCGAGCGCCACCCCCAGGATCAGCCTGCCCCAGGAAATGCGGCCGCCATCGCCCATACCTAGTCGATCACCTTGAAGAATCGGTTGAAGCGCCAGTTCCAGACCTGCCAGAAGGGGCCGTCGGCGGAAATCGCAACGATCTCGGCGCGGCCGATCAGGTTCTCGAACGGCACCATGCCGACCTCCGGAAAGCGGCTGTCCACCGAATTATCGCGATTGTCGCCCATGAAGAAGAAATGCCCCGGAGGAACCTGGAACACGGGCGTGTTGTCCGGCCCGGAATAGCGCGGACCGCTGGTATCGCCCATTTTCCCGACAAGGTTGAGCACCGGATGCGTGACCCCGTTGGGCAGGGTCTCGAGCCAGAGCTCCTTGAGGCATTTGCCGCCCACCGGCACGGGCTCGTTGACGCAGCGCGGGTAGCTCGGCGGGCTGCCGCGCAGCACCTTCGGCTCGGCATAGAAGCCGTCGCGCACCGTGGGCGCCTTCTTGCCGTTGATGTAGAGGATGCCGGCCTTGACCTGGATCTTGTCTCCGGGCAGCCCGATCAGCCGCTTCACGTAATCGACGCAGTCGTTCGGCGCCGCGGCGCCCTGGCCGATCAGCGACTCGAACAGATTGCCCAGCATGTCGAGCGGGCCCTGGGTGCAGGCGTCCTCGCCGGGGCGCTTGAACACGATCACGTCGCCGCGCCGGGGCATCGTCGCCCAGATCCGCCCGCTGAACCAGTCAGGCGCGAAGGGCAGCGAATAGTGCGTGTAGCCGTAGGAGAACTTTGACACGAACAGGTAGTCGCCCACCAGGAGCGTCGGCTTCATCGAGCCCGAGGGAATCGAGAACGGCTGGTACAGGAAGGAGCGGAAGATCATTGCGATGAGCAGCGCCCAGAAGACGGTCTTCGCGGTCTCCCACAGACTGTCCTTCTTCTTCTGCGTGGCTTGCATGCGCGGTTGTCTCTGGGTGGGGCGGGAGTGGCCCCGCGCTGTTTGACGGTGGAACATGGTGGTGTCAAGCCGGGGCTGAAGTGCGGGGCAGGTCGGGGCGGAGATCATCCTCGGACAGGGCTTCGATCACCACGAAGGCCTGCGCCCAGGGGTAGTCGTCGGTGATGGTGACGTGGATCGAGGGCTGCATCCCGGCCGGCATCAGCCGCGCGAGGCGCGCTGCGGCGCCGCCGGTCAGCTGCATGGTCGGCTTGCCACCGGGCAGGTTGACCACCCCCATCTCGCGCCAGGCCACCCCCATGCGCAGGCCGGTGCCGAGCGCCTTGGAGCACGCCTCCTTGGCTGCCCAGCGCTTGGCGTAGGAGGCCACGCGGGCGCGGCGGCGATCGGATTTCTGCTGCTCGGTCACGGTGAAGACGCGCCGGAGGAAGCGGTCGCCGAATCGCTCGATGGTCCGCTCGATGCGGCGAATGTCGGTCATGTCCTGGCGGATGCCGACGATCACGCCACCCCCTCGCCGAAGGCATCGCGGCGGGCCCGGTCCATGTGCTCGCGCATGCGCCGGATCGCGCTGTCGAGTCCGGAGAAGATCGCCTCGCCGATCAGGAAGTGCCCGATGTTGAGCTCGACCACCTCGGGGAAGGCTGCGACCGGGCCGACGGTCTCGAAGGTGAGGCCGTGCCCGGCGTGGACCTCGAGCCCGAGCGCGCGAGCGAAGGCCGCCATATCGGCGAGCCGCGCGAGTTCCGCGTCGCGGTCGGCCACGCGTCCCTCGTTGTGCGCGTCGCAATAGGCGCCGGTGTGCAGCTCGACGACCGGCGCGCCGATGCGGGCGGCCGCCTCGACCTGGGCGCGGTCGGCGGCGATGAAGATCGAGACGCGGCAGCCCGCCTCGCGCAGCGGAGCGATGAAATGCGCCAGCCGGTTCTCCTCGCGCGCGACCTCGAGGCCGCCCTCGGTGGTGCGCTCCTCGCGCCGCTCGGGTACCAGGCAGACCGCATGCGGCCGATGCCTGAGCGCGATCGCCTGCATCTCGGGCGTCGCCGCCATCTCGAGGTTGAGCGGCAGGCCGAGCGTGTCCATGAGCGCGTCGATGTCGGAGTCGGTGATGTGGCGCCGGTCCTCGCGCAGATGCGCGGTGATGCCGTCGGCGCCGGCCTCCTCGGCGATCCGGGCGGCGTGGACAGGGTCCGGGTGCCTGCCGCCGCGGGCGTTGCGGATGGTGGCCACGTGGTCGATGTTGACGCCCAGGCGCAGGCGCCCCTCGGGACGGCGCAACGCGGCCTCTCTCTCAGACATTGTCTCCCTCCGTGCCGTCGTGATCGGCGTAGAGCGCCTGCTCGGCCTCCGCCGCCCGGCGGCGCTCCATGGCCCGCGTCTCCAGGCGCTTGCGCCGACGCTCCTGGTAGGCTGCCACGATGGGCCCGATGATCCAATAGCACAGCGATGCCGTGATCAGGCCGGGGACGATGCCCCCGATCAGGTAAGGCAGGAAGATGTTGTCGAGGAAAACGATCAGCCCGTGCAGCATCGACGGCCCGTAGCCGAACAGGCTGATGAAAGTGCCCCAGATGGCGTTCATGCCCTCGGCGAAGGCGTGGCTCACCTTCTGGAACTCCGCGCCGCCATGCGTGCGTCCCAGCATCCAGCGGCCGAGCCACAACGAGGTGACCGAGATCACGGGGAAGGTCAGCGGGTTGCCCACGCCCGTGCCGAAGATTGCGGCCAGGATGTTGGCGCGCAGCGTCCACGCGATCAGCGCCGCGAGGATGAAGTGCAGTCCGAACAGTGGGGTGAAGGAAACGAACGCGCCGCAGGCGAATCCCAGCGCGATGCGGTGGGGGCTGTCGGGCAGCCGGCGCATGCGCTTGTGGATGTAGTCGACGCCCCGCCACATGCCCTTGCGCGGCACGAGCGATTCGCGCACTCGCGCGAGAAGGGTCGGCCGCTGCCGTCGCTTGAAGATCATCGGCCCGTCTCGCTCCCGGTAACGCTGCCCTACCGTTGATGATCTAGTGATGCCTGGCGGGAACGGAACCCAGCGGCAGGCGAGGCTGCTCCTCGCGCGGCAGCGGGTGCGCGTGTGCCGGCGGCGTCACCGCGCGCTCGACTTGATGCACGAAGCCCTGAGCGCGGATCGCGGTGAGGATGTCGTTGAGGTGGCGCACGTCACGGACCTCGAGATCCATGGTCATGACGAAGAAGTCCGGCTTGCGGTGGTTCACGCCGATGTTGTCGATGTTCGCGTACTGCTCGCCGACCAGCGTGCACACGGTGCCCAGCGCGCCGGGCTGGTTGGCCAGCGTCAGGCTGACCCGGGCGATGTTCGACGCGGTCTTCGAGGCCTCCGGGTCCCAGCTCAGGTCGTGCCAGCGTTCGAGGTCGTCCTCGAAGTCGGCCAGCAGCGGGCAGGAAATGGCGTGAACGACCACGCCGCCGCGCCGCGCCAGGCCGATGATGCGGTCTCCGGGGATCGGCCAGCAACAGGTGCAGAACTCGATCGCGACGCCGCGTCTGATGCCCCGGACCGGCACACGCAGCGTCTGCGGGTCGGGCTCGGGCGGCGGCGGCGCCTGGCCGGGCTGAGCGGGATAGACGGCCTCGACGACCTGGCGCCCGGTGATCTCGCCCTGCGCGAGCTGGACCAGCATCGCCTCGACCGAGGCGAAGCCCAGCTTGGTCGCGGCCGCCGCGACGGCCTTCTCGCCGCCGCTGCGCCCCGAGCGGGCGAAGCTCTGCTCGGCGAGGTCGCGGCCCAGGGTGATCTGCTCCTCGCGGATGCGCTCGCGCAGGGCGCGGCGGATCGCGGCCTTGGCGCGGCCGGTCTTCGCCATGTCCTCCCAGTGCGGCGAGGGCCGCTGGCCCCTTGCGGTGATGATCTCGACCTGCTGGCCGTTCCTGAGCCGCGTCCACAGCGGCACGCGCCGCCCATCCACCACCGCACCGGCGCAGCGGTCGCCGACATTGGTATGGATAGCATAGGCGAAGTCGATCGGCGTGGCGCCGCGGGGCAGGCCGACCACGTCGCCCTTGGGCGTGAAGCAGAACACCTGGTCGGTGAACATGTCTAGCTTGACGTGCTCGAGGAACTCCTGCGGTTCGTCGCCCTTCTCGAGCCGGGCGACCAGGTCGCGCAGCCACTTGAACGGATCGACGGCAAAGGGGTTCTGCACCCGGTGGCCGTCCTTGTAGGCCCAGTGCGCGGCGACGCCCGTCTCGGCCACCTCGTGCATCTCCCAGGTGCGGATCTGGATTTCGACCCGCATGCCGCGCGCGCCGTAGACGGTGGTATGGATCGAGCGATAGCCGTTCGCCTTCGGCCCCGAGATATAATCCTTGAAGCGCCCCGGCACCACGCGCCAGTGGCGGTGGATTGCGCCCAGCGCGCGGTAGCAGTCCTCCTCCGTCCCGCACATGACGCGGAAGCCGTAGATGTCGGAGAGTTGCGAGAAGCTGCTCTGCTTCTCCTCCATCTTGCGCCAGATCGAGTAGGGGCGCTTCTCGCGGCCCTCGACGGTCGCGTCGACATCGGCCGCCTCGATCGCCTCGGAGATCTCGGCGGTGATGCGCGGGATCATGTCGCCCGCCTCGCGGCGCAACCGGATGAAGCGGCGCATGATCGAGTGGCGTGCCTCGCGGTTGAGTTCGGCGAAGGCGAGGTCCTCGAGTTCCTCGCGGATCGACTGCATGCCCATGCGGCCGGCGAGCGGGGCGTAGATCTCCATGGTCTCGCGGGCGATGCGCTGGCGCTTGTCGGGCTCGAGCGCGTCGAGCGTGCGCATGTTGTGCAGCCGATCGGCCAGCTTGACCAGCAGCACGCGCACGTCGCGGGCCATGGCCAGCAGCAGCTTGCGGAAGTTCTCGGCCTGCGCCGTCTCGGTCGAGCTCAGCTCGAGTTGGGTGAGCTTGGTGACGCCGTCGACGAGATCGGCGATCTCGGGCCCGAACAGGCGCTGGATCTCCTCCTTGGTGGTCGGCGTGTCCTCGACCGTGTCGTGCAAGAGCGCGGTGACGATCGAGGCGTCATCGAGCCTGAGATCGGTCAGGATTGCCGCGACCTCGAGCGGGTGCCCGAAATAGGGCTCGCCGCTGGCCCGCTTCTGGTTGACATGCGCCCGGGCGCCGAACACGTAGGCCCGGTTCAGGAGCGTCTCGTCGGTGTTCGGATTGTACCCGCGGACCCGCTCGACGAGTTCGAACTGACGGATCACCGGACCGCTCCCCCGGCCCCGGCGGGCACCGCGCGGCGCCCTCGGGTCAGTCGGCCTACTTCCTGTCCTGCTCGGCCATCAGGGCGCGCAGCAGCTTCTCCTCGTCGAGGTCGTCGGCCGAGGGCATCTGGCCGCCCTCGCCGTCGCCCATGAGGAGCGCCATGTTGTCCTCCTCGGGCTCGTCGACCTCGATATGGCGCTGATAGGCTTGGATGGTCTGCTCGCGCATCTCCTCGACGCCGATGGTGCCATCTGCGATCTCGCGCAGGGCCACCACCGGGTTCTTGTCGTTGTCGCGGTCCAGCGTGATCGGCGCCCCGTCCGAGACGTCGCGCGCGCGGCGCGCGGACAGCATCACGAGATCGAAGCGGTTCGGGACCTTCTGGACGCAGTCTTCAACGGTGACGCGGGCCATAGGCGGCACTCCGGCTTTGGCGAGGGGTGTCGGAAGTGCGGGAGAAATAAGGCCATGCGTCGGATTTTGCAAGCCTTGCGCGCCCGGCGTGCCGCTCAGGCCAGCGGCGCGATCCCGGCGAGCGCAGCAGGGGGCAGGGCGTCGCGCATCTGAGCCACCGTGCGGCCCGTCACGGGGTGGCGCCAGTCGGGGGCCACCTCGGCCAGCGGAACCAGAACGAAGGCGCGCTCGTGCATCCGGGGATGCGGCAGGATCAGGCGAGGCGGCGCGACCACCTGCGCCTCGCCGAGGTCCAGCGCCATCCAGCGCTCGAGCGTCGCGCGGTCGGGCAGTATCAGGTCGCCCATGGCGATCAGGTCGAGGTCGCACACCCTGGGGGCCCAGCGCGCGGGACGCTGGCGGCCGAGAGCGGCCTCCACCGCGTGCATCGTGGCCAGCAGGTCCTCCGCAGCGAGCCCTGTCTCGAGCCGCACCGCCCCGTTAACGAAATCCGGCCCCGAGCCCGGCGGGTGCGCCGGCGTGCTCCACCAGCGGCTTCTCTCGCCGAGCGAAATACCGGGCCGCGCGAACAGAATCCGAAGCGCCTCCTCCAGTGTTTCGGATGGCTCGCGGCCATTTGCCGCAAGATTACTGCCCAATGAAATCAATGTCATTGTCATGTCTGTGTCGCATTCCCGATGGACACGCCGCACGCGCAAGCATAAGTCTCGGATCGATTCGCCACCGGCATTCGTGTATGATGATCCTGCCGGTGGCATTCCAACACGGCAACCGGAGGCATTCGGGTTTCATGTTTTATCGCGACGAGCGCCTGGCGCTCTTCATTGACGGTTCGAATCTCTACGCGGCGACCAAGGCTCTCGGCTTCGATATCGACTACAAGCTCCTGCGCAGCGAGTTCATGCGGCGCGGCAAGATGGTCCGGGCCTTCTATTACACGGCGCTGGTCGAGAACGAGGAATACTCGCCGATCCGGCCCCTCGTCGACTGGCTCGATTACAACGGCTTCACCCTGGTCACCAAGCCGGCCAAGGAGTTCATCGACTCCTCGGGGCGGCGCAAGATCAAGGGCAACATGGATATCGAGCTCACCGTCGACGCCATGAACATGGCCGAGCATGTCGAGCACATCGTGCTGTTCTCCGGCGACGGAGACTTCCGTCCGCTGGTCGATGCGCTGCAGCAGAAGGGCGTTCGGGTCTCGGTGGTCTCGACCATCCGCTCGAGCCCGCCGATGATCGCCGACGACCTGCGCCGCCAGGCCGACAACTTCATCGAGCTCGACGAGTTGCGCGACGTGATCGGCCGCCCGCCTCGCCAGGAGCGGGTCGAGGAGCAGGTCGCCGCCAACGACGAGTGAGATCGGTTCGCCCGGTCGCCCGGAGACCACGTCCCGGCACGATCGCGCGGGCGGCTTTTTCGGGCGGCGCGAAACGCACGACCGCGGCGGGCGGTTAGGTGAAACCCTGGCAGGGGGCGGCACAGCGCGATGAATGCGGAGTCCACCGCGCCACCGGAGCCGCCCACGGACTGTCTCGTCTGCCCGCGGCTGGTTGACTTCCGCGCTGCGAACCGCGGCAATCATCCCGGCTGGTTCAATGGCGCCGTGTCCAGCTTCGGTGCGCCGGATGCGCGCCTGCTGATCGTCGGTCTCGCCCCGGGGCGCGCCGGCGCCAACCGCACGGGGCGCCCCTTCACCGGCGACTATGCGGGCGAGCTTCTCTACCCCACGCTGCTGAAGTTCGGTTTTGCGCGCGGCGTCTACGATGCCCGGCCCGACGACGGGCTCAGCCTCGTCGGCGCCATGGTCACCAACGCCGTGCGCTGCGTGCCGCCGAAGAACCGGCCGACCGGTGCGGAGGTCAGGGCCTGCCGCGACTTCCTCGCCGCGCGCATCCGGGCGCTGCCCGGCCTGAGCCACATCGTCACCCTGGGCCGGATCGCCCACGATTCCACGGTCCGCGCGCTCGGGGCGCGGCTGGCCGAGCACCCCTTCGGTCACGCCAGGGCGAGTGAGATCGACGGGCTCAGGCTGCGTGCCAGCTATCATTGTTCGCGCTACAACACGAACACCGGGCGGCTGACCCCGGGGATGTTCGAAGAGGTCTTCGCCGCCGTGCGCGACGAGATGAGCGCGGCGGCATAGGCGCTGCGCTGCCATCGCGGGACCGGGTTGCTCTGCACGATTCGTCGGCATAGTGCCGCCGCTGGCAATGCAGCCTGGGGTTCCGCATCGGCTTTGAAGCGCATATACACAGCGCCACGGTGCGTCGGGGCCGACACCATAGGACCCCAAAATAAAAAAGACAACTTTTTGGCGAAAAATTATATTAGTGTGCAACTAATAGAAGAAACATCTGGAGATGACATCGCAAAAAATTTCAACTATTAGGGATACAACTGTTGGGTTACCAACATTCATTTCACTTTGTGCCGCGGATCGCCTTACATTTGCCGCATACGGTACGCAACGCGGATCGCATGCGGCATCCAGGGGCGGCTTATGAGGGGTAAGCCGCCCCTTCTCCATTTCGCGGACCGCGCAGGAACGAAAAACCGGAACGAGAAATCGGAACGAGGAACCGGGAACGAGGAACGGGGTGATGAGGAACGCGGTGATGAGCGACACGATCGGCGACATCGTCCTGGGCTGGCTGCTGCTTGCGGCCGTGACTTTGACCAAGGCGGTCTGCGGCTAGAATTTGCATGTCTCGCCCGGCGCTCGAACGCCCGACCGATTTCGCTCCAGCGGGGTCGCAGCGATGATGGACCGCGCGGCTCGGATGTCCTAACAATCGGAGTCGACCGTCCCGGCAGATCGCGCGTGCGGGCAGATCAAGCTGAGCCGCGGCCGTGGCCCTCGACCTGTGGACTCGCAGAGGGAACCGTGTCGATGCAAGCAGAGCGCGCGCCGCTCTCGTTTCCGGAGGGCACGACCCTCCATAGCTGCGGACCCGAAGGGGTCGCCGAGCTGGCGAAACACTGGCGCGAGACCCGGGTTCCCAAGCACGCCATGATCGTGAGCGAGGCCGAGGTCGACGACGACGTCTTCTTCATTCTGCAAGGCCACGCCCGCGCGGCCACCTACACCGATCAGGGCCGCGAGGTGTTCCTGTCCGAGCTGCCGGCTGGAGAGGCATTCGGAATCTTTGCCGCCATCGACGGTCAGCCGCGCTCGACCAGCGTAGTCACAGTCGAGGACTCGCGCGTCGGCCGCATGAGCGGGTCCGATTTCCGCAAGGTCCTGTTCGGCCACCCGCACGTCAATCGCGCCTTCGTGCTCTATCTGGTCGATCGCATGCGAGCCCTGTCGAGCCGCTTCCGCTCGGTGGCGTCGTGGAGCGCCGAGCAGCGCCTGGTGGCCGAACTGCTCCGCCTCGCGGAAGCGGCCTATGCCGGCGAGGACACGGTGGTGATCGACCCGGTGCCGTCACAGCAGGACCTGGCCGTGCTCATATTCACGCAGCGCGAGGCGGTTGGCCGCGACATGGCAAAGCTCAAGGATGCGGGATTGATCGAGCGCAAGGGCCGTGCGCTGGTGATCAAGAGCGTCAGCGCGCTGCAGGCGCGGCTGGAAAGCGACTGACTGCTAGGGTCCTGCCTTGGGCGGGCGGAGCAGAGGCGCCTGGGCCGGCGATTTTCCGGCGCGAGCGATGGCCGCGGCTCGGTTTTATTTCGCGACTGTGAAAATGGTCACAACCAGTCCGGGCAGCCTCGGTGTACCACAAGGAAGCCAAAGGCGAATCAATCGCTTGCCAGGCTCAAGAGATTCGGGTCGGCTCGAGGAAGTTGAAGATGACCTATTTGTTGTATCCGCTGGTGATCGCTCTGGTCGGCTTTGGCGCGACGCTCCCCTTCATTTGACCCCCGGCCGGCACCGAGCCTTGAATCGCGAAAGCACTTCCTGTCGATCCCCGGGGCCGAGACGACCGGTGGAAGATGACTAGCGTTCGAAAAAAGAGAGGGCGCCGGGCAAGAGACGCCCGACGCCCCACCGCCACACAACTCGTAATACTCGGTACGCAACGCGATACGCACGCGACCATCGTCAACGGGGCCCGGTGGGAAATCCACCACCCGATGGAACCCGTCTGAGGGGCAATACCTCTGTAGGGGAATCACCCTTCGAAGCGATGTATAATTTGTCACATCGCGCAAATGCGCCTGCTTTTCATATGGTTATCGGGCGGCCGCCTGAGGGGCAGGGCCTCAAAAGGCGGCAATCGCAGGGAGCGCGGGAGAATCGTGCCTTGCGTTGCCGCCCGATGCGGTGCGGCGCGCGCGTTTGCCGTTACCGCAACGGGCTGCCCGCCCCGCCGCCACGACCTTTCCGCTTCACCGCGGCGTCCGGTTCAGGCAGGCACTTTGGCGCGCGACTTCAACCGTCCTCGAGCAGCCTGCGGGCGATCACCTGCGCCTGGATTTCCGCCGCCCCCTCGAAGATCGAAAGGATCCGCGCGTCGCAGAGCACCCGGCTTACCGGGAATTCCAGGGCGAAGCCGTTGCCGCCATGGATCTGCACCGCGTTGTCCGCCGCCGCCCAGGCCACGCGCGCGGCCAGGAGCTTCGCCATGCCGGCCTCGAGGTCGCAGCGCCGGTCGGCATCCTTCTGGCCCGCCGCGCGGTAGGTGAGCTGGCGGGCGATCATGATCTCGGCGGCCATCATGGCCAGTTTCGCCGCCACGCGCGGGAAGCGGATAAGCGGCTTGCCGAAGGCCTGGCGCTCCTGCGCGTAGCGCAGCGCGATCTCGAGCGCCGACTGCGCCACCCCGATCGCCCGTGCCGCGGTCTGGATGCGCGCCGACTCGAAGGTGCGCATGAGCTGGCGGAAGCCCTGGCCCTCGACCCCGCCGAGAAGGCTGTCGCCGTCCATGCGGAAGCCGTCGAAGGAGAGCGTGTATTCCTTCATGCCGCGGTAGCCGAGAACCGGGATCTCCTCGCCGGATAGGCCAGCATCGGGAAAGGAGTCGGCCCCGGTGCTGCGGGTCTTCGGCGCGAGGAACATCGACAGGCCGCGGTAGTCCCGGGTGTCCGGGTCGGTCCGTGCCAGCAGTGTCATCAGGTCGGTGCGCGCCGCGTGCGTGATCCAGGTCTTGGTGCCGTTGACGACCCAGTCCTCGCCCGCGCGGGCGGCACGGGTGCGCAGCGCGCCGAGATCGGAGCCAGTATTCGGCTCGGTGAACACCGCCGTGGGAAGTACCTCTCCGGAGGCGATCCGGGGTAGCCAGCGCGCCTTCTGCGCCTCGGTGCCTCCGCCAAGGATCAGCTCGGCCGCGATCTCGGAGCGGGTGCCGAGGCTGCCGACCCCGATATAGCCGCGCGACAGCTCCTCGGAGACCACGCACATGGCGGTCTTGCCAAGGCCGAGCCCGCCGTGCTCCTCCGGGATGGTCAGGCCGAAGACGCCCAGCGCGGACATCTCGTCGATGACCTCGATCGGGATCAGGGTGTCGTCGAGATGCCAGCGATGGGCGTGGGGCACGACGCGATCCTCCGCGAAGCGGCGGAATTGGTCGCGCACCATGTCGAGCTCGTCGTCGAGCCCGCAGTCGCCGAATGTCGCCGCGCCGGCGCGCTCGGCGAGCAGCGCGGCAAGGCGCATCCGCGCCGAGTCGCAGTTGCCTGCGATCAGGCGCGCCACCGCCGGGTCGGCCCGAAAATCGGCCAGCGCGTCCTCGTCGATGCCGATTTCGGCGGGGCGGGCGATCTCGGCCTGGCTCATCGGAATGCCGCCCGCGGTCTGGGCGAGGTATTCGCCGCAGCCGATAGCGAGGATCAACCGCTCGATCTCGTCGAACCGGTCCCGGCTTTCAAGCCGCTGGGCCCAGTCGGCCATCTGGGCGAGGCTCTCGGCGTAGGTCGCGAGCCAGGCGAGGCCGTGCGCGGCATACTGGCCGTCCTCCAACAGCCGGGTCGAAAGGCGTCCCTCGGCCATGATCCGCGGCGCCATCGCCGCGCGGGCCGCCTGCGCCAGCCGGCCGGTAGCGCGGGCGGCACGGTCGGCCAGAGCAGCGAGGTCGGGGGCTTCATGGACAGTGGGCGCGAGGGCATCGGCTTGCATGGGCGCGGTCCTTTTCGCAATCGGCACGGGATCGTCTGCTGCGCTGCGGTGCGATTTTTTTTGCGTTTGCGAGATCGGTAGCCGGAGCGGGCGGGGGCGTCAACACCAACGCGCAAGATCGTTTCGCGTCGCTTCAAGGCCGGAGAATATCTTTCTTTACCGGCGTGGCGGTGGCGGCTTGGGGCAGATTTCGCGCGACAGCTTGCAGGGTCGCGGGTAAGAGGGCCGTGAGGCCGCCGCGCCATCCGCCGACGAGACGACGCTTGCATTTCTTTGCCCCCCTCGCCCAGGTCGATCCTGTCCTGCTGCTCGTCGCGGCCGGCGTGATGGTCGTCGGCGGCTTCGTCAAGGGCGCCGTCGGTTTCGCCTTGCCGGTCATCGGCATCGCCGGGATCGGCAGCTTCATGCCGGCGCACGAGACCGTCGGCATCATGGTCCTGCCGACCTTCGCCTCGAATCTGTGGCAGGCGCTGAGGCAGGGGCTCAGGCCGGCGGGCATGACGTTCCGCGAGTTCTGGAAGCTGAACCTGCTGCTGGCGATAACGATCGGGCTGGCGGCGCAGCTGGTGCCGATCATCCCGGCGGCGACGCTGTTCATCCTGCTCGGCGCGGTCGTCTGCCTGGCGGCGGCATCGCAGCTGATAGGCTGGAAGCCGAAGGTGCCGAGAGCGCCGGGGCCGCGGGCGGCAACGGAGGTGGCCACCGGGATCGCGGGCGGATTCCTTGGCGGCATCTCGGGCGTATGGGGGCCTGTGGTGGTGTTCTTCCTGATCGGTCTCGACATTCCGAAGTCGACCCAGGTGCGGACCATGGGCCTGACCTTCCTGATCGGCTCCTCCGTGCTGATCCCGGCACACGAGCAAAGCGGCATCCTGAACGCCGTGACGCTGCCCCTGTCACTGGCGATTTGCCTGCCGATGGCGCTGGGTATGGCGATCGGACTGAGGTGCCAGGACCGGATGAACCCGACCGCCTTCCGCCGCGCGACGCTGGCCGTGCTGTGCATCGCCGGGCTGAACCTGCTCAGGCGCGGCCTCACGCTGTGAGCGCGGCCCCGTCGCGGCGCGGATCGCCCGCCGCCTGAACGTTGCCGTGCGCGTCGCGCAGCACGGCGTGAACGCCGCCGAAGAACATCGAGCGCTCGGCCCAGGCGCGCGCGTCGGGGAAGGCGGCGAGCAGCGCCTCGCGCTCGGCGTCGCCAAGGCCGGGCAGCTCGAAGTCGAGCACGGCCGGCTCTCCTCCCTCGACATGGAGGCGCGGCGCCTCGACCGCGTCGCCGAGCGGCATGCCCCGGTCGATCAGGTTGACGAGCACCTGCGCCAGCGCCGTCCGGATGCGGTTCGAGCCGCCCGAGCCCATGACGGCCACCGCGCCGTCCGGCCAGGCGACCGCCAGCGGCGTCATCATCGAGGACAGCCGGGTGTCGGGGGCCCAGGCGTGCCAGCCGCCGGGGAGAAGGTCCTCCTCGCCCAGCATATTGTTGGGCATGATCCCGGTGCCCGGAATGACCAGGCCGTTGCCCTCGCCGTTCGAGATGCTGAGCGCCACGGCCATGCCCGCGGCATCGGTTACCGAGATATGCGTGGTGCCGCGAGGCGCCGAGGCGCGGCCCATGATCTCGGCGCGGTAGCGTGCGATGAGGTCGCGCGAGAGCAGGCGCCCGGCGCCGGCCTCCGGATCGATGGCGAGATCGGCCTCAATCCTGGCGCGCGTCGTCGCCTCGAACGCCCGCGCGAGGTCGACGGCGCCGGCATCCCGGCCTAGAAGCTCGAGCGAAAACGCGATCAGGGCGCCGCCGAGCGCGGGCGGCGGATTGACCGCGATTCGAGCCCCGGCGCGACCGCGCTCGAGCGGGCGCCGCCACGCGGGACTGTAGGCGCGCAGGTCCTCGCGCGTCAGGTGCCCGCCCTCGGCCGAGACGGCAACGAGGCCGGCCGCGACCTCGCCCTCGGTGACGAAGCGCGGCCCCTCGTGGCCGAAGACCTCGAGCACGTCGGCCAGCGCGGGGTTGCGGTAGGTCGCCCCGGCGCCAAGGGGCGCCCCGTCCTCGCCGCACGTCAGAGCGCGGGCGGCCGAAGTGGCGCGCAGGATCGGCGCCACGATCCGGCCGATCAGCGCCTGGAACTCGGTAATTCTGACGCCCTCGCGCGCCGCCCGCACGGCCGGCGCGACCAGATCGTGCAGCGGCATGCGCCCGTGGCGGGCATGCGCCTCGCCCAGTCCCGACGCAAGGCCCGGCGTGGCGGTGGCGCCGGCACCGATGTGGAAGGTCTGGGTGGTGGTGCCGAAATCCGCGTCGACGGCACGGAAGTCGAGCTCGGCCTCGTTGCGTCGCCGCTTCGGCGTCTGCACGAAGAAATCCAGCAACTCCAGGCTTCCCCCGGGGGTGCGCACCATCATGAAGCCGCCGCCCAGGAGGCCGGCAAGCACGGGCTCGGCCACGCAGGCAGTCAGGGCCGCGGCTATGGCGGCATCGACGGCGGTGCCGCCGGCGCGCAGCACCTCCTCCGCCGCGCGGGCGGTGACCTGGTGGCCGGCGGCAATCGCGAAGGGGCGCATCGGGTGCCTTGTCCTGTCTTGCGTCCGAGGGGTCTGACTAGCGTGCCCCGGGCCGCGATGGAAGCTTGGACAGGCCCGTGCCGTTGATCGATGCCTGAATGCCGCTACGTCGCACTTCGTGCCGAATTCATGGCGGACGTTGCGCGAGGGAGGCAGTCGTGAGCGACGAGCAGAGAAAGCCCCGCCTGATCGGGATCAACCATGTCGCCCTCGAGGTTGGAGACATCGACGAGGCGCTGGCATTCTACGGGCGGTTTTTCGATTTTCGCCTGCGCGGGCGAAGCCGGAACATGGCCTTCATCGATCTTGGCGACCAGTTCATCGCGCTGAGCGCCGGCCGGCAACAGCCGCGCGACGACGCGCGCCATTTCGGCCTCGTCGTCGACGATCGCGACGGCCTGCGCGCCCGGCTCGAGGCGGCGGGCGTGGAGATGGCCTCCGAGACCCGGCTCGACTTCCTCGACCCGTGGGGAAACCGCATCGAGATCGTGTCCTACGGGGACATCCAGTTCCTCAAGAACCGCGCGGTTCTCGGCGCGCTCGGCGCCGACGCGCTGCGCAAGAGCGCGCCTGCCCGCGACGAGCTGCGCGAGAAGGGCATCGAGCCGCCCGCCGACGCGTGACAGATGCGCCAGTGGAGCGTCAGGCCGCGTGCGGGGCCGCTGCCTTCACGTCATCGCTGACATGGGACTCGTACTGCGCGAAGTTCTTGACGAACATCCGGACCAGCTCCGCCGCCTGCTTGTCATAGGCCGCCGGATCGTCCCAGGTGCCGCGCGGGTCGAGCAGGGCCTTGTCGACGCCGGGCACCGACACGGGAACCTCGAACCCGAAGGTCGGGTCGACGCGATACTTCACGTCGTCGAGCGCGCCGCTGAGCGCAGAGCTGAGCAGCGCCCTGGTGGCCCGGATCGGCATGCGCTCGCCGACGCCGTAGGCGCCGCCCGTCCAGCCGGTGTTGACCAGCCAGCACTTCGACCCGTGCCGGGCGATCTTCTCGCGCAAGAGCGTGCCGTAGACCTCGGGCCGGCGCGACATGAAGGGCTTGCCGAAGCAGGTGGAGAACGTCGGCTCGGCCGATGTCACCCCTTTCTCGGTGCCCGCCATCTTCGAGGTGAAGCCGGTGAGGAAGTGATACATCGCCTGCGCCGGCGTGAGCCGCGCGATGGGGGGCAGAACGCCGAAGGCGTCGCAGGTCAGCATGAAGATGTTCTTCGGCACGCCCGCCTGCCCGGTTTCGGACGCGTTGGAGATGTAGGGCAGCGGATAGGCGCAACGCATGTTGCTGGTCAGGCTGTCGTCGGTGAAGTCGAGCTCGCGCGTGAACGGGTCGTAGACCATGTTTTCGACCACGGTCGCGAACATGCCCGTGGTCGCGTGGATCTCGGGCTCGGCCTGGGGCGAGAGGTGGTGCGTCTTGGCGTAGCAGCCGCCCTCGAAATTGAAGATCCCCTCGTCGCTCCAGCCGTGCTCGTCGTCGCCGAGGAGCACGCGGTCCGGGTCGGCGGAGAGGGTGGTCTTGCCGGTACCGGAAAGGCCGAAGAAGATCGCGCTGTCAGAGGGGTCGCCCGGCGCATGGTTCGCCGAGCAGTGCATCGGCATCACGCCATCGGCAGGCAGCAGGTAGTTCAGCACGGAGAAGACCGACTTCTTGTTCTCGCCGGCATAAGAGGTGTCGGCGACCAAGACCATGCGGCGCTCGAACGAGATGGCGATCACGGTCTCGGAGCGGCAGCCGTGGCGCTTCGGATCTGCCTTGAAGCTGGGGCAGTTGACGATGGTGAAGCCGGGCTCGAAGGTCTTCAGCTCCTCGGTCGAGGGACGGCGCAGCATATGGCGGATGAACAGGTTGTGCCACGCGAGCTCGTTGATGACCCTCACATTGAGGCGATGGCGCGGGTCAGCGCCGGCATAGAGGTCCTGGACGAAATACTCGCCGCCCTGCATGTGCGAGAACATGTCCTGGCGCAGGCGCTCGAAAGCCTCCGCCTCCATCGGGGGGTTGTTCTCCCACCAGACATCGGCCTCGACCGAGGGCTCGCGCACGACAAACTTGTCTCGCGGCGAGCGGCCGGTGTGCTTGCCGGTGTTGCACAGAAACGTGCCGCCAATGCCCAACTCGCCCTCGCCGCGCCGGACCGCAGCCTCGACCAGCGCGGCTTCCATCAGGTTGTAGTGGACCGACCCCAGTCCTGTCATTCCGGCTTCTTCCAGCCGTTTTGCCGGGTTGAAGATTCCCGCCTCCATCGCGCTGCTCCTCAGCTTCGCAAGTCCTGCATTTGACCGGCCGACAGAGGCATCACCCCCCTCGGCCGCCTCTCGGCGCCGACGCGTGCCGGTCTGTCCCGGCTGCGGCCTGCCGGTGCCGGCCAAGACTGGCACGGTGTTCCCGGTGGGACGCGGGCTGTCTATAGCAACGGATTCACGCCCGTCCAACCGAAATGCTCCCCACGCCGACCCGCGGTCACAGGTCGCAGCGGCAGGAGCGTCGCATTCCTGACAAATTGGCGCTCAAAACTGTCCGTTCAATGGTGTATGTCGCACCGAATTGGTAGAGTCGCCTCATTGTGCGGCGTACAATGCCTTTGCCGCTGGAAAGCCGGGAGGTCAGATGTCGAGCATTGTCCTCGTCGATGACGATCGGAATATCCTGACCTCGGTCTCGATGGCGCTCGAGGCGGAGGGATACGACGTCAGCAGCTATACCGACGGCGCTTCGGCACTGGCAGTGTTGACCCAGAACCCTCCGGATCTGGCAATTCTCGACATAAAGATGCCGCGCATGGACGGCATGGAGCTGCTGCGCCGATTGCGCGCCCAGAGCGACCTTCCGGTCATCTTTCTGACCTCGAAGGACGAGGAAATCGACGAGGTAATCGGGCTGCGCATGGGCGCGGACGATTACGTTCGCAAGCCGTTTTCGCAACGCTTGCTGATCGAGCGCATCCGCGCCGTGCTGCGCCGTCGCGCCCCAATGGACGAGACCGGGCTCGAGCGCGCCGAGTCCGACAAGGTGATCCGCCGCGGCAAGCTGGAGATGGACCCAATGCGGCACTCCACACTTTGGGAGAGCAAGGGCGTCACCTTGACGGTGACCGAGTTCCTGATCCTGCATGCGCTGGCGCAGCGTCCCGGCTTCGTCAAGAGCCGGGACCAGCTCATGGACGCGGCCTACGACGACCAGGTCTATGTGGATGACCGGACCATCGACAGCCACATCAAGCGGATTCGAAAGAAGTTTCGCGAAGTGGACGAGAATTTCAACTCGATCGAGACCCTCTACGGAGTAGGCTACCGTTACCGCGAGGTCTGAGGCGGGCACTTGGAAGGAGGACATGTCCATACTGCCGGCGGAGCGCGGCTCGTCGGCCTCGACGCCCGACCGCGGCCGGCTTCCGCACGTGAACGGATCATCCAGGGACTGAAGAGGTCGGCGCCGTTCTCGTCGCTGCAGCGGCGCATCATTTCCTTCAACCTGATCGGGTTGGCGCTGCTGGTGGTCGGCGTCATGTATCTGAACCAGTTCCGGTCGGGACTGATCGAGATGCGGGTCCAGGCGCTGCGCACCGAGGGCGAGATCATCGCGATCACCATCGCCGAGACCTCGGGGCTCGGACCCGGCCAGACGCGCTACGACCCGGTGCGGGCGAACCACGTGCTGATCCGGCTGTCGCAGCCGACGGGAGTTCGGGCGCGCCTCTATGACCGCCAGCTACGCTTGACGGGCGACACCCGAAGCCTGGCCCCGTCCGGCCCCCCGATCGACCAGATGCCGATCGCCTCGCCGGTGGCCAGCGGCGAGAACCGCCTGGTCGGCAAGCTCGAGCAGGCCTATAACGCCTTTGTCCAGCTGTTCCGTGCGAAGCCGCCGCTCTATTCCGAAGTGCCGACAGCGGGCATAAGCCACGACCGCGAGATCATCGAGGCGGCACAAGGGCGGATCAGCCACGCGGTGCGCATCAACAGCCGGGGCGAGCTGATCGTCTCGGTCGCGTTGCCGGTGCGGCGATTCAAGTCGGTTCTGGGCGTGCTGGTGCTGTCGACCGAGGGCGAGGACATCAATGGCATCGTGCGCGACGAGCGCATTGTCATTCTGCAGGTGTTCGTGATCGCGACGCTTGTCAGCGTCGCCCTCTCGGTGCTGCTGGCCAACACGATCGCGAGCCCGATCAGAAAACTGGCGCGGGCGGCGGATCCGGATGGAAGCGCCGTGGTTCGGCCTCTCAACCCGGCACGGATCGAGATCCCCGATCTGACCAACCGGACCGACGAGATCGGCGATCTCTCGGCGGCTTTGATCCGGATGACGCGTGCGCTCTACGGTCGCATCGAGGCGATCGAAGCCTTCGCCGCGGACGTGGCGCACGAGATCAAGAATCCCCTGACCTCGATGCGTTCCGCCGTCGAGACCATGGAGTTCGCGCGCACCCCCGAGCAGCAGCAGCGCCTGATGGATGTGATCAAGAAGGACGTCGCGCGGCTGGACCGGCTGGTGACCGACATCTCGAATGCGTCGCGGCTGGATGCCGAACTGGTGCGCGAGCGCATGACGACCTTCGATCTGGGTGAGCTGATCCGGGCGCTTGCCGAGATGATCCGCGACCAGGGACGCGGGCGCAATGTCGATGTCGTGGCCGTTCTGCCCGAGCAGCGGATCATGGCGCGGGGCCTCGAGGTCCGGATTGCCCAGGTCGTGACGAACCTGCTCGACAACGCGCTTTCCTTCACGCCCGACGGCGGCACGATCACGGTAGCCGCCACGCGGCTGCCGCAGGCGGACATTCGGATCACGGTGGAGGATCAGGGGCCCGGAATTCCGGAAGAGAACCTTACTTCGATCTTCGAGCGCTTCTACAGCGAGCGGCCCTCCGAGGAGGTATTCGGCACCCACTCGGGCCTCGGTCTGAGCATATCGAAGCAGATCGTCGAGGCCCATGGCGGCAGAATCTGGGCCGAGAACATCCGGCCGGCCGGCGCGCCGCGCGAGGCGCCGGCGCAAGGCGCCCGCTTCGTGGTGGAGCTGCCGGGGTGACGCGCAAGCACGCCGCACGCGATGGCGGCACACTGCACGCCAGCGCCGTTGCCGTCGGCGAGCGCGGGCTCTTGATCAGCGGCGCCGCCGGAACCGGCAAGACCACATTGGCGCTGGAGATGATTGCGCTCGGCGCCGATCTCGTCGCGGACGATCGCGTCGTCGCCGAACGTGATCGCACAGGTCAACTCAGGTTGTCCGCCCCGCCCGGCATTGCCGGACTGGTCGAGGTGCGGGGCTTCGGACTGGCTCGCCTGCCCGCAAGGGCGGGAGTCGCGCTGGCGCTGATCGCCGACCTGGACGAGGCGGCGCCCTCACGCCTGCCCGACCCGCGGCATCGCACGCTGTGGGGCATTGCCTGCCCGGTCTTTCTGTGCAAGGGAAAGTCGGGTTTGGCGGCGGCCCTGACCTGCCTCCTGCAGGCACGGGAGTGGCCGGGGCCGGAGTGCTTCGCCGGTAGCGGGTAGGCCGGGAGAGTCACAGTCATGGGGTCCGCCGGCGTCAAGGCCGTTCCCGCTTCCGAGGCGCGTTCCGGGCAGATCGTCGTGATCGTCACTGGCATGTCCGGCGCCGGACGCACCACGACGATCAACGCTCTTGAGGATCTGGGCTTCGAGGCGCTGAACAATTTTCCCCTGGCGCTGGTGGAAAGGCTCGTGAAGGCGGGCGAGGCCGAGGCCCGCCCGATCGCGATCGGCGTAGAGACACGGACGCGCGGCTTCTCCACGCGGGCCCTGACGGGGCTGGTCGACCGGCTTCGCCTGCGTCCGGCCGTCGGTGCGCTGCTTCTCTTCCTCGATTGCAGCGACGAGACGCTGGTCGCTCGGTTCAACCAGACCCGCCGCCGCCATCCCCTGGCGCCGCGCGAGGACGTAGCCGCGGGCATCGCCCGCGAGCGCGACATCCTGGCCGAGGTGCGCGCCCGCGCCGACGCGGTCATCGACACCAGCGAGCTGACTCCGCACGCCCTGAAAGCCGAGATCGCGGCGCGCTTCTCGCCCCAGGTGGCCACCGGCATGGTGGTCGGCGTTCATTCCTTCTCCTACAAGAGGGGTGCCCCCGTCGACGCCGACATGGTGCTCGACTGCCGGTTCCTGCGGAATCCCTACTGGGACTCCTCGCTGAGGGGGCTTGACGGGCGGGACCCGGCTATACAGGCTTTCGTGCGGGAGGATCCGCTGTTCCCGGACTTCTTCGGGAAGCTGAGCGAGTTGGTATTGATGCTGCTGCCGGCCTACAAGGCGGAAGGCAAGGCCTATTTCTGCGTGGCGCTGGGCTGCACGGGCGGGCGGCACCGATCCGTGGTGATCGGGGAGCTCCTGGCGGCGCAGCTGCGTCACGCGGGATGGCCGATAAGCCTGCGGCACCGTGAGATCGAGCTCGCTCGCGCATCAGCCAGCGAGGGCGGCAGCGCATGATAGGTCTGATCATCGTGGCGCACGGGTCACTTGCGCGCGCCCTGCTGGAGGCAACCCAGCATGTGGTCGGTCCGCTGGAAAACGCCCATGCTATCGCGGTCGAGGCGAATGACGACCTGCATGTGCGGCAGGCCGAGATCAACCGGCTCGTCGTCGAGGCGAACTCCGGGGACGGCGTCGTGCTGATCACCGACATGTTCGGCGGCTCGCCGTCCAATCTTGCCTTCGGCGCCATCAACGGCCCCGGCATCGAAGTGATCTGCGGTGCCAATCTGCCCCTCCTCGTCAAGCTGGCGAAGACGCGCGATCGCCCGCTTGACCAGGCGGTTCGGGCCGCGCTCGATGCCGGCCACAAGTACATCGATGCGGCCTCGCGCATTCTCGACCCCTCACGCGAGCGCTGAGCGTGCGCCCATGCCGCTCGTCCGAAGCCTGACGATCGTGAACGCCAAGGGACTGCACGCCCGCGCCTCGGCCCGCTTCGTCGAGACGGTGGAACGCTTCGATGCCGCGGCAAGCGTTACCCGCGATGGCCAGACCGTCGCGGGGGACTCGATCATGGGGCTGCTGATGCTGGCGGCGGGGCCGGGCTCGAGCATCGTCGTCAGCGCCGAGGGCCCGGAGGCGGCGGCGCTGATGGACGCCCTGGTGGATCTCGTCGCAGCCCGGTTTGGCGAGGAGAGCTAGCGCCTACCAGGCGAGGCGCCTGGCCTCGGCGGCGCATTCGCCATGCTGCGGGCAGGTCGCGACATGATCGTTCACCATGCCGACCGCCTGAGCGAAGGCGTAGACGATTGTCGGCCCGCAGAACCGGAATCCGCGCGCCTTGAGAGCCAGCGACATGTCGCGCGAAAGCGCGGTCTGCGCCGGAACCTGGGCTGCGCATTCCCAACTATTCTGCCCGGGTCTGAAATCGACGAACTGCCAGAGAAAGCGGCTGAATCCTTGGTCCGACTCGACCTCGATCCACGCCCGGGCATTGCTGATGGCGGCTTCGATCTTGCCGCGATGGCGCACGATACCCGGATCTGCCAGCGCCCGAGCCACATCCGCCTGGCTCCAGCGTGCCAGACGCTCCGGATCGAAGCGCTCGAGCGCCGCCCGAAAGTTCTCCCGCTTCCTCAGGATCGTGATCCAGCTCAGGCCAGCCTGGAAGCCGTCGAGCACGAGCTTCTCGAACAGCGCCCGGCCGTCCGTCTCGGGCCGGCCCCATTCCCGGTCATGGTAGGCGACATAGAGGGGATCGGTGCCGCACCATGTGCATCGCTCGGCCATGCTCGTGCCTTGAAGAAACTCCGTCCGCAGACTGTTAAGAGGTTATTTAGAACAATCATGGAACAAATTGGAAGGTTGTTCCGCCCCGACGCGAGGCGATCTTGGCTTCAGGGGCAAGTGAGGCGGAGACGCGGATGTTTCGAGGGAATCGCAGGCCGCTGCACGCGAGCGCCAGGCAACCTTCGCTGATTCTGATCGGTCCGGACAATCTTCGCGCGCTCGAGGACCTGCTCGGCGAGGAGATCGTCGAAGAGGTCATGGAAGCGATCGAGCGCCGCATCTCCCGCGCCCTTGGCGGAGCCGGCACGTTGCGCCGCATCGGCCAGCGCTACCTCGCCATCACCTTGGCCGGCCCGGACCGCACGGCGGCAAGCGCTTTGGTCGCGCGGCTGCAAATCTCCGTCGCGCAGGATCTGATCGCCACCTCGCACGGGGCGGTCGCCGTGACCGTGTCGGCCGGTTGCGCTCTCGGCGAATACGCGGACCCGAAGGCGCAGCTCGCGGCCGCGCGCCGCGCGCATGGTGAGGCATTGGCCTCGGGCATCGGCTGCATATGCTTCGCGCCCGAGGGCGGCGCCGGATTGGCCGAGCGCGAGCGCAGCGTCGCCGCGGCCAGACTCGCGATGGGAGCGCTCCGCGAGCGAGACTTCATGATCGCCTTTCAGCCGGTCGTCCGGGCTTCGGGCACCAACCGTGCGGCCTTCCACGAATGTCTGGTCCGCGTTCGCGGCACCGACGGGGATCCGGTGGCCGCCGGAAAATTCCTGCCCGAGATGGAGCGGCTCGGCCTGGCGCCGATGATCGACCGTCAGGTCCTGGTCCTTGCCCTGGAGACGCTGCGACGCCACCCCGGCACACGCCTGTCGATCAACATTTCCCCGCAGACCATGCAGGACGCCCAGTGGCGGATCTTGTTCGACGAGGGGACCCGGCACGACCCGTCTTTGGCCGAGCGCCTGATCGTCGAGATCACGGAAACCGCCTCGATGCTTGACCCCGAGCGCACCCTTGGCTTCATGAATCCGCTTCGTCACAAGGGAGTGGCCTTCGCGCTCGACGATTTCGGCATCGGCAACACGTCTCTGGCGAGCCTGAGGGAGTTCCGCTTCGATATCCTCAAGATCGATGGCAGCTTCATCGCAAACGTCGCCACCAACCCCGATCACCGCTTTCTCATCTCGAAGCTGGTCGAAATCGGACAGCATTTCGAGATGATGACCGTGGCGGAGTTCGTCGAGACTGCGGTGCAGGCGCGCATACTCCGCGACCTGGGCGTCGAATTCTTCCAAGGCTACTATTTCGGCTCGCCGGGGCTGGTGTTGACGCCGCAATCGATGCCCGACCCGGTTGTGGTGAACGGATTTTAGTGCCGCGGATCGTTCACTTCTTGTCCCGGCTGATCCGGTCGAGCTGTGCCTGCATTTCGCGAATCTGGCGCTGCAGCCGGTCCAGGTTCTCGTCCACCCCGGAGGGTTTTGCCGGCTCCGGTCGCGACTGCGACTGCGGTCCCTGCGCCTGCGTGCCGCCACCCGTTGCGCCGGCGGCACCGAAGGGGGAGAACATGCGCAGCGCCTGCTCGAACCACTGCATGTTGCTTCGCGTCAGCGTCTCGAGATTGGCCATGGCCTGCGCTCCGCCGAAGGCCTGGCGCATGCTTTCCTGGTTCTGGCCGAAGGTCTTCATCGATGCCTCGAGGTAGCTCGGCACGACCGCCTGCAACGCGTCGCCATAGAGACTGATGATCTGGCGCAGGAAGGTGGTGGGCAGCATGCTCTGCCCCTTGGCCTCTTCCTCGAAGATGATCTGGGTCAGGACCGAACGCGTGATGTCCTCGCCGCTCTTGGCGTCATAAACCGCGAAATCCTGGCCGGCACGGACCATCTGCGCCAGATCCTCGAGCGTCACGTAGCTGCTCTTCGCCGTGTTGTAGAGCCGGCGGTTGGCGTATTTCTTGATGACGATCTTCTCCGAGCCTTCGGCGCTTTCGTTGCCGCGGTCACGTGCAGTCACGATTTTGCTCTCCCTTCCTCACGGCCCCGGACCGGATCGGCTCCATTATGTTGCATTCGCGGTGCCGCAGCGCAATCGCAATTTTGCATATGCGAAACGGACTTCGCCGGGCGAGGGCGACCGGTGCTGTCGCCGCCCCGCGTGCGGCCCGCCATGCTGCGCCGCAGCAATCCGACGCATTGCAGACGGGCGCGCGCCGTGAGACATAGGAGGCAACCAAATCCGGGCGACTCGCCACAGGACCAAGAGAGGAGATCCAATGACCAATGTCGTCATCGCCTCGGCTGCCCGCACGCCGGTCGGCACCTTCAACGGAGCCCTTGCCAGCATGCCCGCGCACGAGCTCGGCTCGCTCGCCATCCGGGCCGCTCTCGAGCGAGCGGGCGTCGAGCCGGGGGAGGTCAGCGAGACCATCCTGGGGCAAGTGCTCACCGCGGGTCAGGGCATGAACCCCGCCCGCCAGGCCCACATCGCCGCCGGACTGCCTGTCGAGAGCGTTGCCTGGGGCATCAACCAGGTCTGCGGATCGGGACTGCGCGCGGTGGCGCTCGGCGCACAGCACATCGCCCTTGGCGACGCAGCGGTCGTGGTCGCCGGCGGCCAGGAGTCGATGTCGTGCTCGACGCACTGCGCGCATCTGCGTACTGGCACCAAGATGGGCGACGTTAAGTTCATCGATACGATGATCCGCGACGGCCTGTGGGACGCGTTCAACGGCTACCACATGGGCAACACCGCCGAGAACGTCGCCCGCAAGTGGCAGCTGTCGCGCGAGGAGCAGGACCGCTTCGCGCTGGCCAGCCAGCAGAAGGCCTCGGCGGCCCAGAAGGCGGGCCGGTTCGAGGACGAGATCACGCCGATCACCGTCAAGACGCGCAAGGGCGATGTCGTCGTCGACAAGGACGAGTACATCCGCCACGATGCCTCGATGGAGACCATGGCCAAGCTGCGCCCGGCCTTCGACAAGGACGGCACGGTAACCGCCGGCAACGCCTCCGGCATCAACGATGGCGCCGCGGTCACGCTGCTGATGACGGCCGAGGAGGCCGAGCGCCGCGGCATCGAGCCCCTGGCCCGGATCGTCAGCTACGCCACCGCCGGCGTCGACCCGGCGATCATGGGAACCGGTCCGATCCCGGCGAGCCGCAAGGCGCTGGAGAAGGCGGGATGGAAGATCGACGACCTCGATCTCGTCGAGGCCAACGAGGCTTTCGCCGCGCAGGCCTGCGCGGTCAACAAGGACCTTGGATGGAACCCCGACATCGTCAACGTCAACGGCGGGGCGATCGCCATCGGCCACCCGATCGGCGCCTCGGGTGCGCGCATCCTGAACACGCTGCTGTTCGAGATGAAGCGCCGCGGGGCCAAGCGCGGTCTGGCGACGCTGTGCATCGGCGGCGGCATGGGCGTTGCCGTGTGCGTCGAGCGCGCCTGACACTGAAGCGAGCGGGCCGGTTGGCCTGCTCGGCTTTGCATTTCACAAACGAGGGAGGATTCCATGGCACGGGTAGCACTGGTCACCGGCGGCACGCGCGGCATCGGCGCCGCCATCGCCAAGGCGCTGAAAGCCGAAGGCTACAAGGTGGCCGCCAACTATGCCGGCAATGACGAGACGGCGAACAAGTTCAGGGAGGAGACGGGCATTCCCGTTTTCAAGTGGTCGGTTGCCGACTACCAGGCCTGCGTCGACGGCATTGCCAAGGTCGAGGCCGAGCTCGGTCCGATCGAGGTGCTGGTGAACAATGCCGGCATCACCCGGGACGCCATGTTCCACAGGATGACGCCCGAGCAGTGGAACGAGGTGATCTCGACCAACCTGAGCGGTCTTTTCAACATGACCCACCCGGTCTGGCCGAAGATGCGCGAGGCCAAGTTCGGTCGCATCGTCAACATCTCCTCGATCAACGGGCAGAAGGGTCAGGCGGGGCAGGTGAACTACTCGGCCTCGAAGGCCGGCGACATCGGCTTCACCAAGGCGCTGGCGCAGGAAGGGGCGCGGGCCGGCATCACCGTAAATGCCGTGTGCCCCGGCTATATCGGAACCGAGATGGTGCGCGCCATCGACGAGAAGGTGCTGAACGAGCGCATCATCCCGCAAATTCCTGTGGGACGCCTGGGCGAGCCCGAGGAGATCGCGCGCTGCGTGGTCTTCCTCGCCTCGGACGGTGCGGGCTTCGTCACCGGCGCGACCATCTCGGCGAATGGCGGGCAGTACTTCGCCTGAGCCGGCGCGCAGGAGATAATCCCGGGCTGGCGCCTCTAACGGCGCCGGCCGGGGCTTCCTATGTAGCGGGCAGCGCGGGGGACAGCGAGAGGCAGCAATGCGAATAGGCATCATCGAGGCGGGCCACGTGAACGACGCGCTCAGGGTCCGATTCGGCGATTACCCGTCGATTTTCGAGACGTTGCTACGCCGCGCCGATCCGGCGCTGGGATTCCGCGCCTACCGCACTGTGGACGGCGAGGTGCCGCAAGACCCGCGCGCCTGCGACGCCTGGCTCATCACGGGCTCGCGTCACGGGGTCTATGACGACCTGCCCTGGATCGCGCCGCTCAGGGCGTTCCTGTGTGCGGCGCGCGACGTCGGGCGGCCGATCGTCGGCATCTGCTTTGGCCACCAGATCCTCGCGGAGGCCTTCGGGGGCCGGGCGATTAAGTCCGAGAAGGGCTGGGGGGTCGGCGTACACGAATACGAGGTGCTCCGTCGACCCGGCTGGATGGAGGCGGCACCGGACCGTATCGCCCTCCACGCGCTGCATCAGGACCAGGTGGTGGAAATTCCCCAGGACGCTGCGGTGCTCGCCAGCAGCCCGTTCTGCGAATTCGCAATCCTCGCCTACGGCGACCCCGAGCGGCCCGACGCCATATCCGTGCAGGCGCATCCGGAGTACAGCGTCGATTTCATGCGCGATCTTGTTACCCTGCGCACCGGGGACGTGATCCCGCGCGAGATCGGCGAGGCGGCGCTGCGTACCCTCGGCCGGCCTGTTGATTCGGGCCAGGTCGCGACCTGGATCACCGCCTATCTGCGCGAGGCCGAACACCCCGCTCACGCCGACTGACGCCGCCGGAATATCGATCGGCGCTTGCGCCGGTCCGGCGGGCCGCGGCCCCGCTAATGGTGCGTCGACAGCCTGGTTATCTCCTCCTTCAACATCAGCTTCTGTCGTTTCATCGCCGTTATCACCAGATCGTCGCTCCCGGGGCGCTTCTGCTCTTCCTCGATCTTCCGGGAGAGGGTCTGGTGCTTCTCGCGCAACTGCTCGAGATGAGACGACAGGCTCATGGGAGTCCTCCCTTGCTGTTGTCCAAAGGGGAAATTACAGCAGTGTTTCCCCGTATTGTCATCACCTAGTTGCTTTTGCGCGCAGACCAAGAGCTTGGCCAGCCTACCCACAGGATTATCAACACTGGAGACGGGCGACTCAGCCAGCGGGCCTTGGCAGCGCGTGCTCGACCAAGCTCGTCCAGTAGGTGACGCCGAGCGGGATTAGCGAGTCGTTAAAGTTGTAGGCCGAATTGTGCAGCGGCGCGCTGTCGCCGTTGCCGATCAGCACGTAGGCGCCGGGGACCTCGCGCGCGAGGAACGAGAAGTCCTCGCCGGCCATGGTCGGCTCGTGGCCGCGCCGGACGCGTGCGTCACCGAAGGTCGCCCGCAGCACCTTCTCGGCAAAGTCGGCCTCGCCGGCGTCGTTGACGGTCGGCGGGTAGGGGTTCGGGCCGTAAGCCACCTCGATCCGGACCCTGAGCGCACTGGCGACGCCAGCGGCGATGCGGTCAATCTCGTGCTGAACCTGGCTGTAGATACCCTCGTCGAAGGTTCGGATCGTGCCCAACAGTTCGACGCGGTCCGGGATGACGTTGTGCGTGGTGCCGCCGCTGAATCGGGTCACCGACAGCACCGCGGGCTGCTGCGCGTCGACCACCCGGCTGACCACCGTCTGCAAGGCCGTGACGAGCTGGGCGCCGGCGACGATCGGATCGCGGGCCTCGTGCGGCCGCGCGGCATGCGCGCCCTTCCCGCCGATGGTGATGGTGAACTCGCCCGCGGCCGCCAGCACGGGCCCGTCCTTCACGGCGAATTCGCCCAGCGGCAGGCCGGGCCAGTTGTGCATTCCATAGACGGCGCGCGGGCGGAAGCGGTCGAACAGGCCGTCGTCGAGCATCGCCTTGGCCCCGGCCCCGCCCTCCTCGGCGGGCTGAAAGCAGAAAAAGACCGTGCCAGAGAAGTTCCGCGTCTCCGCCAGATGGCGTGCGGCGCCAAGCAGCATTGTGGTGTGTCCGTCGTGGCCGCAGGCGTGCATCACGCCGGCGTTCTCGGAGGCATAGTCCGCGCCGGTCGCCTCGGTGATCGGCAGCGC